>SVIM01000028.1 GCA_015069485.1 Clostridiales bacterium
CCCATGGCGTGACGGGCGGTGTGTACAAGACCCGGGAACGCATTCACCCCGACATGCTGATTCGGGATTACTAGCAACTCCGACTTCATGTGGGCGGGTTGCAGCCCACAATCTGAACTGAGACTACCTTTTTGAGATTCGCTCCATGTTACCATATTGCAACTCTTTGTAGTAGCCATTGTAGCACGTGTGTAGCCCAGGCCGTAAGGGCCGTGATGATTTGACGTCATCCCCACCTTCCTCCGTGTTAACCACGGCAGTCTATACAGAGTGCCCAACTGAATGATGGCAACTATATACGAGGGTTGCGCTCGTTGCAGGACTTAACCTAACATCTCACGACACGAGCTGACGACAACCATGCAGCACCTGTCTTCGTGTCCCGAAGGAGGGCCCAATCTCTTGGGCTTTCACTTGATGTCAAGGCCTGGTAAGGTTTTTCGCGTTGCGTCGAATTAAACCACATGCTCCGCTGCTTGTGCGGGTCCCCGTCAATTTCTTTGAGTTTCAACCTTGCGGCCGTAGTCCCCAGGCGGAATACTTAATGCGTTAGCGGCGGCACAGAGGGAGTCGATACCCCCTACACCTAGTATTCATCGTTTACGGCGTGGACTACCAGGGTATCTAATCCTGTTTGCTCCCCACGCTTTCGTGCCTCAGTGTCAGTTACAGTCCAGCAATTCGCCTTCGCCACTGGTGTTCTTCCTAATATCTACGCATTCCACCGCTACACTAGGAATTCCAATTGCCCCTCCTGCACTCAAGTTCAACAGTTTTGGTAGTAGCGCCGAGGTTGAGCCCCGGAATTACGCTACCAACTTGCTAAACCACCTACGCACCCTTTACGCCCAGTCATTCCGGATAACGCTTGCCTCCTACGTATTACCGCGGCTGCTGGCACGTAGTTAGCCGAGGCTTATTCATTAGGTACCGTCACTTTCTTCTTCCCTAATAAAAGAACTTTACAATCCGAAGACCTTCATCGTTCACGCGGCGTTGCTGGGTCAGAGTTTCCTCCATTGCCCAATATTCCCCACTGCTGCCTCCCGTAGGAGTTTGGACCGTGTCTCAGTTCCAATGTGGCCGATCACCCTCTCAGGTCGGCTACTGATCGTCGCCTTGGTAGGCCGTTACCCTACCAACAAGCTAATCAGACGCGAGCTCATCCATATCCGATAAATCTTTGATCGTAAGAAGATGCCTTCAAACGATATTATGCGGTATTATCAGTCGTTTCCAACTGTTATCCCCCAGATATGGGTAGATTGCTCACGCGTTACTCACCCGTCCGCCATGTATTGCTACATTCGACTTGCATGTGTTAAGCACGCCGCCAGCGTTCATCCTGAGCCAGAATCAAACTCTTAAGTTTAATTTGTATAAATACACAAACTTTTCAGTTCGTGGCTCTATCTCGACTATTTAGTCAATTATCTTTGCTGACTTTGACTTTTTGGTACTATTGTGTACTTCAAAGTTATTGACAGAAACTTTTTTATTATCAATTCGATAATCTTTTAATCGTTTCCTTCTATTCAATTTTTAAACTTCGTTAACCGAACTTCTGTCCGGTGCTCGGTGTGAGAGCTTTCCCATAATATCATATATGATTTACAGTTGTCAAGCATTTTTCAAAACTTTTTTTAATTTTTTTTAAAAACTTTTTTGAAGCTTGCTCTTGCGCTCACAAGCCTTTCAATCATATCACAATCGTTTTATGATTGTCAAGCATTTTTTTAAAACTTTTTTTAATTTTTTTAAAGTTTTTTTATTTCGCTTTTAGGATTATCTTACAAACCCATAAGTCTTTTAAAAAGCTTTTCTAAGATATCGTTTCGTATCTTTTATCAAGCGAACTTAAAACCTTAAACTGCGTTACCGACAACCGTCGGTGCTATCTCGCTGACAGCCTAGATATAATAACACGCTTTAAAAACAAAGTCAATTTTTTAATAATAAATTATAAAAAAAGTTTATTTATATATTTAATTACGAATTTTGTTACAATATAACAAATTAACATTTGTATAATAGTTCATTTGTTACATTGTTCATTTAAATAGATATTTTTAACTCTTTTTAACAAATAATTACTCTTTTATCAATAATTTTAGCTTTTAAAAGCGTTACTATTTTTACAAGTTAACAAAATTGATTTAAATATACGCCCCCGTAAGGCTTTTGGTGGCGCAAAGCGCCAGCGGCTTTATTATTAATTTACTTGCAATGCCGTAAAAGTTGTGCTATTATATTATTATGTATAAGAATTTAAGAATTATTTGCAGCGTTATTTCTGCCGTGATCGTTGCAGCGGCAATTTTCGTTTTTATTTACGCAGGTTGGCTTTGGGGCATAGTTTCCGTTATTGCAGCCTTGGCGTTTTTTGGGCTTACCGTGCTTTTTAAGAATTTGCAGGAGCAAGAGGAAAATAAAACTAACCCTTCTGCGCACGGAGATTTTATAACCGGTAAGGTTAAAAAGGATGATGAATAATTATAAGGAGTTTTAAGCTTAAGTTGCGGCGGTTTGCATTTTTGCAAACCGCCGTCGTTTTTTTTAAGCCTATTTTGCAACGCATATACCCACCCCTTTATATATTATATAATATGTACGCGCGCGTATAGGCGTTTTTAAGGCAGACACGAAGCCTTTTAACGCGCCTTATGGGGCTTTTTGCAACGCTTTAATAATTATTCGTTCCCCCAAAAAAGCCCCGTTCGCCACCTATAAAAAACTAAGCCCCGCACTAAATTACTTTTAGAACGGAGCTTAATGCTATTTAATACCACGAAGAGTGTTGCGCTATTATTTGAGAGTGTCGGTCGGGTTCAATCACTCCGCCAAGAGCCGTTTTACAATACCGCTAATTATTACTAAATAATTCTTTGCGCTTGAATAAAGTAGCTCCAACGCTTTTGCGAAATTTGCTCGATTTTGGCGTAATCGGAAGCCGTGTGCAAAATGTAATTATCGCCAAGATACACGGCAACGTGCCCTACCCTTTCTACGCCCGAGTTGTTATAGCGTTGCGCGTTAGTAAAGAATAATAAATCGCCACGCTTAATTTGCGATTTTTTAACCGTTTTTCCCTGAAAAACTTGCGTGCGGGTATTTACGTTTAAAAGCTCGCCTGCGCCCGTATAAAAAATATACTGCATAAGCGAAGAGCAATCGAACTTGGTATCGGTAAAGCCTTTAAGCTTGTTGCCCTTGCCGTCGTGGTAGCGCACCGCCCCGTAAACGTACTTGACGCCTAAATACTGCGTTCCGTCCTCGATTACCTCTTCAATCTCGTCGTTGGGGCTAGACTCCATTTCTACTATGGTACAATATTTTTTAGAAACATACACAACGGAATTTTTATACCTTAATTTATACCAACCGTCAACCGTGCCCAAATAGGCGTAAAGGGTATTGATTTCGGCAGAGCCCTTAATGCTATACGAAGTCCCTGCGCCCGAACGCAAATTTACCGACGACGCGTTTACCTTTATGTATTTAACCGTTTGCGTTTCAGGCTCGGGCGCGGGGGCTTGAGGCGCAGAAGGGGCTTGCGGTACGGAAGGGTCTTCGGGCGCTTCCGGTTGTACGCCGGGGGTTTCGGGAACAGAAGGCGCTTCGGGAATAGAAGGCGCTTCGGGAACTTCGGGTTGCACGGGGGATTCTAAATCGGGAAGCGTGGGTAATTGCTCTTCGGGAAAGGTTTCGGGCGGTTGCCCTTCTGTTTGCGAGCCGTTAGAGCCCTGACCGCCACTTGGAGGCGCGTATGCACACCCAACAAAAGTAAATACGGCAACGCAAAACGCCGCAATTAAATATTTAATTTTCATTTTTTACCTCCGTATGATTTTTAAAACTACGGATTTGATTATAGCATAGCCCTACCTTTTTGCGCAACGCAAAATATTTTCCAACAATGGTAGTTGTTGGTACTTTATCGAATATCGTTCAATTTTGTAAAAATTAATTCATTTATATATATTTTTGTATAATTATAGCAAAAAGCCGAAGGTTAAACACCTTCGGCTTTAAAGTTAATTATTTTAAATTTTTATTAATCTTCAATTCCTTCGTTAAGCTTTGCTAAAAGAGCTTCTAAATCAGCGCCGTGTACGAAAACAGCTTCTTCAATAGTTTCGCCGTGAGCCATAGCGCAACCAAGGCAATGCATACCAACGGACATTAAAATAGCCGCGCTGTTGGGATTATATTTTAAACAATCTGCAATTAAAGTATCTTTGGTTATTTTAGCCATAATATTATCTCCTATTTTTTTAAGTTTATGCTTTAATTATAGCACCTTTTAAAAATTTTTACAATGCTTTTTTAGTGTTTTTTAATACTTTGCGCTTAACAATTCCTGCAAAACCTTGCTTGCCGCGCGCTTTACGCTACCTTCTTCAAAGGGATTTGCAAGATTTGCAGTTTTTAAAAGGTTAAAGTAGCTTTTGCTTCCGCCTGCCTTGCAAAGGTTGTAATAATCGCTCCAAGCCGCATCCTTATCGGTTTTAGATTTCGTATAAAATTCAAGCGCGCCCATTTGCGCCAACGCGTAGTCCACATAGTAGAAGGGGAACAAGAATATGTGTTGCTTTTGCATCCAAAATCCGCCTTCTTCTAAAAATGCGTTGCCGTCGTATTTACGCCAAGGCATATACACCTTTTCTAAATCGCGCCAAATTTTTCTTCTTTCCATAGCCGTAGCCGTAGGGTTTGCAAAAACCTCGTGCTGGTAATGGTCAACAAGGCACAAATAAGGAACGACCTTTATTGCTTCTGCCAAGTGCGAAAAACGGTATTTTTGCGCGTTTTCGCCAAAGAACTTATCCATCCAAGGGAAGGTAAAAAGCTCCATAGTCATAGAGTGAATTTCGCTTACGTCGTTAGTCGCCCACACCTGCGAGGTTAAGGGAACGAATTTAGAAGCAGTATACGCTTGGAAGGCGTGGCCTGCCTCGTGAGTTAAAACGTCAACGTCGGCGGAGGTGCCGTTAAAGTTAGAAAATATAAAGGGCGCTTTATATTCGTCTAACAGCGTACAGTAACCACCCATATGCTTGCCGGGCTTGGTTTCTAAATCAAAAAGATCGTACTTAACCATAAAGTTAATAAATTCGCCCGTTTCAACAGAAAGCTCTTCGTACATTTCCTTCGCGCAATTAACTAAATAATCCTTGTCGCCTATGGGGGTTGCGTTGCCTTCGGGGAAGGAAAGCTGTTCGTCGTAGTAATACAACTCGTCAATGCCTAAACGCTGACGCTGCTTTTCGTAAAGCGTTGAAACTGCAGGAACGATTTCGTCAACCACCTGCTGTCTAAATTTAGCAATATCTTTTGCATTGTAATAGTAATGGCCGTTGGCAAGGTAAGCCATATCGACATAGCTTTCAAATCCCAAGGTTTTTGCCATTTCCACCCTTATTTCAACGAGGCGCGAATAAATTCTGTCCAGCTCGCCAGAGGTTTTTTCGTAAAGGTTTGCCCAAGCTAAAAAGGCTTCCTTTCTCTCTTCTCTGTCCGTAGATTGCATATGCTTTAAAAGGCCGTAAAAATTACATTCCTCGCCCCTAAAATCCGTTGTGCAACCTGCGGTAATTTTGCTATATTCCTGCCCCAATTGCGATTCTTCTACCTGAAGGGGAATAATTCTTTCGTCGGCGAGCTTTTGCTGGGCCTCCAAGCCCTTTATTAAATCTTCGCCGAATTCTTTTGCAAATTCCGCCTTGTAGGGGGAAGACAATAAAAGCTCACCCGCTTGCTTATCGATAATTTGAAGCTTGGGTAATTCCTCGTAAAAATAGTTCATCTCCCCTTCGTAAAACTTATCGTTCGTATCTATGGTGTTGCGAATATAGGCAACCGTTTGCATAGTAGATAAATTAGTAGTGCTTTTATTGTACTGCAAAAATAAATTTTTTGCCTCTTCGTAATTTTTTGCGTTTTTAAAGTTTTTAATAAAATCGTAAATCTGAGCTTTAACCTCTTCGATATTGGGGCGCTCGTATTTAATTTCGCTAAATTTTTGCATAGCCGTCTCCCTGCCTTTTTACAAAAATTAGTATAGCACAATTAACGATAAAAATCAACGCTTATGCTCGTAAAATAATGCACCGACGCAATTTTTTTTTGCGTCGGTGCAACATATATGCCGTCCAATTTTTTTTGCGAACGGAATTTAATTTTTTTGCGAACGGAATTTAATTTTTTAGGTGCGTAGCTTTAAACGCCAAGCTGTGCTTAAATTATAACTTGGGAATAGTAGCAAAGCCCTTTTCTAACTCTTCCTGCGTAGGAATCGTATCCGTCATTGCGCCCTCGTTAAACTTTTTGTAAGCCGCCATATCAAAATAGCCCGTACCCGTCAAGCCGAAAAGTATAACCTTCTTTTCGCCCGTTTGCTTGCACTTTAACGCCTCGTCGATAGCAACCCTGATTGCGTGGCTCGATTCGGGCGCAGGGAGTATGCCCTCGCACTTTGCAAACTGTACCGCAGCTTCAAAAACCTTGGTTTGCTCAACGGCTTCCACGCGCATATAACCGTCGTGGTAAAGCTTTGAAACTATGGGGCTCATACCGTGGTAGCGCAACCCGCCCGAGTGATTAGGCGAAGGCATAAAGCCACAGCCGAGCGTATACATTTTAGCAAGCGGAGTAATTTTAGCGCTATCACAAAAATCGTACGCGTATTTGCCCTTAGACATTGAAGGACAGCTTACAGGCTCTACGCCAACGAAGTCAATATTATTCTCTCCACGCAATTTGCCCGCCATATATGGCGCAATTAAGCCACCGTAGTTAGAACCGCCACCCACGCAACCGATAACGATATCGGGCGTTACTCCGTACTTATCTAACGCTATTTTACTCTCTAATCCTATAACCGTTTGGTGGAGCAAAACATGGTCTAAAACGCTACCTAAAACGTACCTGCAGTTGGGGGTGTTTTGCGCCTTTTCCACCGCTTCGGCAATAGCGCAACCTAACGAACCGCCCGTGCCGGGGTATTCCTGCAAAATTTTTCTACCTGCGTTAGTCGTTTCGGAAGGGGACGGAATTACGTTACCACCGTAGGTTTTAATAACCTCCTTTCTGTGGGGCTTTTGCTCTGCCGAGCATTTAACCATAAACACGTCTAAATCCAAGCCGTAAAAGGCGCACGCCATAGAAAGCGCCGTACCCCATTGTCCTGCGCCCGTTTCGGTAGTAACGGAGGATAACCCTTGATTTTTGGCGTAATATGCTTGAGGTATTGCCGAGTTTAGCTTATGCGAGCCGGAAGTATTAGTGCCTTCGTATTTATAATATATTTCGGCGGGAGTATCTAAAATTTCTTCTAAAAAGTACGCGCGGATTAAGGGCGAGGGACGGAAGTTTGTATAAAACTTCCGTATGCCTTCGGGAATTTCTATATATTCGTCGGTAAAGTTAAGCTCTTGCTCTACGCACTCCTTACAAAAAACCTTTTCTAAATCCTCGTGAGTGCAAGGCGTGCCGTCTGCATTTAAAAACGGATCGTGCTTTTCGGGCATAAACGCGTTCAAGTTAAGCCATTTTTTAGGCATCTCGCTTTCGGTTAAATAAGTTTTGTAGGGAATTTTTTCGTTCATAAATTTTCTCCTTTAACGCTTTTTTCGGCTTAAATAACGCCTGTTATGCGCGCCTTTTTTTACAAAAATTAATAAAAAAACACGAATATACTTCGCTTGGGACGAATATATCCGTGTTGCCACCCAATTTTACAGCCTTAAAGCTGCCTTATTAGCAGGTACTACCATACCCTCTTTCTATAACGGGAAAGCCCCGTCGAACGCTACGCAACGAACATTACGCCTTCACGCCCGCTCTCAGTAACCCATTCGCCTGCCTTACGACGCCCCGCTTCCACCGTCCGGAGCTCTCTTAACAAGTAATTGACAAGCTACTATTTTACTTCAACGATTTAGCCTATTAAATTACTTATAGTATAATATATGAGCTCCCGTTTGTCAAGGGTTAATTAAAAAATAATCGGCAAAATTTTTTTTGCCGATTAAAAAAGTGTGATATAAATAAATTGACGGGCATATATGCCTTAATTAATACGGTTTTTAGTCGTCTTCCTCCACCTCGGATTTTACAAGCTTTAATTCTATAATTCTTCTAAAATCCGTTTTGGTAACGGTAAAGTGCAAGTTTTCGACCGAAACCTCGTCGCCCTCGTCGGGCACTTTGCCAAGCAAATCAATAACCCACCCGCCTACGGTAGAGGATTCGCTTTCTATTTCCATATCTAAAAAGTCGCTTAAATAATTTATAGAGGTAGAGCCGTTTACCTTAAATTCGTTTTCGGAAATTTGCGTTACGTCCGAGCTAACCTCGTCGTGCTCGTCCCAAATTTCGCCAACGAGCTCTTCTAAAATATCTTCCATCGTAACTATACCAACCGTTTCGCCAAACTCGCCGGATACGATTGCCATATGCGATTTATTTTTTTGCAAAAGCTGTAAAACTGCGCTTATTTTAGAGGTTTCTACCACGAAAACCGCAGGCTTCGTATGCTTAGTAAAGTCAAAGTCTTCTTCGTCCTTGTGCTTTACGAAGTCCTTTTCGTGCAAAATACCCACGATATTATCGATAGTTGCGTTATATACGGGCAGACGGGAATAGCCTGTTTCCGTAAAGATGGATGCGATTAATTCTATTGAAGAATCGTCTTCAATCGCCACCATATCGATACGGGGAATTAAAATATCCTGCACTTCTAAATCGTTAAATTCTATCGCGGATTTTATAAGCTCGCTTTCTTGCGCGTTAATTCCGCCCTCCTGCTCCGCCTCGTCAATCATAGTAATTAATTCTTCGTCGGTAATAGTGGTGTCTTCCTTGTTTTTAAATATTTTACTCATAAGCTTTTTCCATTGACTAAAAAGCCAGGTAAAAGGAGTAAATACTACCATTACCGCGTTAATTATAGGCGCAGAAAAGAACGCGAATTTTTCGGGGAATTCCTTTGCTAAGGTTTTAGGCGTTATTTCGCCAAAAATTAAAACAACAACCGTTAAAACAATAGTAGATAATGTAGAGCCTAAATTTTGATCGCCGTTTAAAAGCTCGATAAATACTAAAGTACCGAGCGAAGAAAGTAATATGTTTACGATATTGTTACCGATAAGAATTGTAGATAACAATTTATCGTAATCTTCTTCTAACCTTAAAACTAATTTGGCGCGCTTATTGCCGTCGTCCGCCTTAGTTTTTACTCTTAATTTGTTAAGCGTTGAAAACGCCGTTTCTATTGCTGAAAAGAAGCCCGAAAGAACTAAACAAATCAGCATTATTATAATCATTACCGTCATAGCTTAAATACCGTCCTCCAACAAAGTATAACTGTTTTTAGGTTGCAAAATAGCACCGTTTAAATTAGCCGCAATAAATCGTGGCGTTGGGGGACTTAATAAAACTGAACTTAAAAGCAAATGCCCGTTATATATTGGGCTACTTGGTTGCGACGAGTCGCTCATTTTTCTCCTCATTATACAAAATTTTTTAATATTATACCATATTTTATTGTCTTTTGCAAGCAAAACGCCTATTCTGCACGATTTCTTAATGCTTATCTTAATTTTATTAATTGCTTTACCGAATATTTTAATGCACGCTTGCTATATAGCATATGTTAAGCTGTTAAATATTAAATTAATTTATTTTTAAAATAATTAAACAAGGACAATAAAAGTATTTGACATTTAATTTTTTATTTACTATAATAATAAGGCTTTAAGCAAGCAGATAATTATATATGCACCATTAGCTCAATTGGATAGAGCGTTGGTCTACGGAACCAAAGGCTAGGCGTTCGAGCCGCTTATGGTGCGCCAGAACAAGGGATTGACTTTTGTCAATCCCTTTGTTTATTTCACCATAAGCTATTATTGAAATATGGACGCGATTGCGCTTTGCGAACAATCGCTATTCCGTCGCTTTTTTCGCTCCTTTCGAGCCGCTTATGGTGCGCCAGAACAAGGGATTGACTTTTGTCAATCCCTTTGTTTATTTCTCTCTTTGTATAAAAAAATTGCAAAGGCAAAATTGTTTGCCTTTGTATAAAATGGCGTTTGCTTACTTTTTCCTTAAACTCAACAAAAAATAGCGTAGCGGTTTTTTTGTTGAAGAGGAGCGGCAACGCTTTAAATTGCAAAGGCAAAGTTTACTTAGCATAAAATAGCATTTTTTTATAATTTCCTATTTGCCTTTGCTTGAGATGGCGTTTGCCGCGACGATGTGGATAAGTTTTTATAAATTTATAACCAAAAATATTGTAAAAACGCCGGAAAATGGCGACTTTTATTGCATTTTTACTAAATTGTGGATAACTTTTATTAATTTATGCACATGAGCGTACTTTTTTATATTTTATGATTGTGAACAAATGTGGATAAATAGGGCTTTTTTACGGCATAATGTGTATAAAGCATGCAGTTATCCACAATTAAATTTTACTATATTGACAAAACGGCGAAGCATTTTTGCTTCGCCGTTTAATTATTTTGCATATAAAACATATTATTGTTTATCGATTTTTTTGCCGTAGATTGAAGAAATATCGTTTGCGTAGCGTTGCATATTGTCGCAAGATTTTAAGGGTACGCTCTTTTCGTATTCCTCAAGCTTTTTAATTTGCTCACGCGAGAGCCTATCGGGCACGTCGATTTCCACGCTAACGTATAAGTTACCCGTGCCGTTTACGGTTTTAACACCCTTGCCCCTTAAAGTAAAGCGCGTTCCGCTTGAAGTACCTGCAGGTACGGTAAGCTCTAACATATCGTCCACGCCGGGAACTAAAATTTTACCACCCTTAACTGCCGTAGTAAAGGATATGGGAACGGTTACGTATAAATCCCTGTCTTCACGGTGTAAAAGCTTGTGGGGCTCTATGCGGAAATATACGTATAAGTCGCCCGCTTCACCGCCGTTAGGCCCTGCTTGACCGTAGCCACGCTTGCGAAGGCTACTATCCTTATCGACGCCTGCGGGAATATTAATGGTAAATTTAGTTTCTTTTCGAACGGAGCCCTTACCCTTACAGTCGGGGCATTTATCGGTAATTTTTTTACCCGTGCCCGAGCATTCGGGGCAAGCGCCAACCTGAATAGTTCTGCCAAAAATGGTGTCCTGCTGGAATTTTACTCTGCCCGAACCGCCACAGCGCGAGCATTTTGAATACGCCGTGCCACCCTTTGCGCCCGTGCCAGAGCAGGATGAGCAAGGCTCGTTTCTAAAATAACTTATTTCGCGCGAACAGCCCTTGATTGCATCCAAAAAGGAAAGGCGAACGGTGTGTTCGATATCGGCGCCCCTTGCCCTTGCTTGCTGGCGCTGACCGCCACCGAAGCCGCCGCCAAACATAGAGCTTATTATATCCTCAAAGCCACCCATACCGCCAAAGCCGCTAAAGGGGTTGCCGCCCATACCACCCATACCGCTCATGCCGGGGTGTTCAAGCTCGTAGTCGTATTGCTTTCTTTTTTGCTCGTCAGAAAGAACAGCGTTTGCTTCGTTAATTTCTTTGAACTTTTCTGCAGCGGCAGCGTCCCCGGGATGAAAGTCGGGGTGATATTGCTTGGCGAGCTTGCGGTAAGCCGACTTAATTTCGTCTTGACTTGCCGTTTTAGAAACGCCTAAAATTTCGTAATAGTTTTTATTTTCTGCCATAATTATAAATTAATTTCGCTTAAATTTTTAGCAAAAATTTATACCTTATTTTTTAATTAGATAGGGAATATTATCGAATTAACGAGGTTACGCCCTAAAATTTTGTGTTTTAGTTTCAAAAATTTTTTGCCCTTTTATACTGCTTTGCAGCGCACGGTAACCGTGCGCTGCGCAACAAAAATTTTATAAGGAGAAAATCGAACAACAAAATTTTAAAAAAACTTTAATTAGTGTTGTCTAAATTCAGTATCGCCGTCGCCCGCGCCTGCGCCACCGTCGCTACCGGGGTTACCGCCGTTGGGGTTAGCTTGCTGATATAATTTAGCGATTACGGGCTTAATATCGTTTTGCAATTCTTCAAAAGCGTTTTTAATTCTGTCGTTATCGTTGGATTCAAGCGCGTTCTTTGCCTTAGCAACGGCGTCTTCTACGATCTTTTTATCGTCTTCCGAAATTTTATCGCCTGCTTCCTTAACGGTTTTTTCAACGCTATCAATTAAGCCTTCAAGGTTGTTTTTATTATCTACCGCTTCCTTGCGCTTTTTATCTTCTTCAGCGTATTTTTCAGCGTCCTTAACTGCCTTTTCGATATCAGATTCAGAAAGGTTGGTAGAAGCGGTAATGGTTATGTTAGTGCTCTTGCCCGTGCCTAAATCCTTTGCGGTTACGTTAACGATACCGTTAGCGTCAACGTCGAAGGTAACTTCGATTTGAGGTACGCCTCTGGGTGCGGGGGGAATATCGGTAAGCATAAATTTACCGAGGGATTTATTATCTCTTGCAAACTTTCTTTCGCCCTGTAAAACGTTGATTTCTACGCCAGGCTGATTATCTACTGCGGTAGAGAATACTTGGCTCTTTTTAACGGGAATAGTGGTGTTTCTTTCGATTAAGGGGGTGGAAACGCCACCCAAGGTTTCAATACCTAAGGTTAAAGGCATAACGTCGAGAAGTAATACGTCTTTAACTTCGCCGGATAATACTCCGCCCTGAATAGCTGCGCCGATAGCAACGCATTCGTCGGGGTTAATGCCCTTGAAGGGTTCTTTGCCGGTAACCTGCTTAACCTTTTCAACTACTGCGGGAATACGGGTTGAACCGCCTACCATGATAACCTTGTTGATATCGCTGTAGGAAAGGCCTGCGTCCTGCATTGCCTTTTTCATAGGCTCGATAGTTCTATCAACCAAGTCAGAGGTTAAAGAATCGAATTTTTGCTTGGAAATATCAATGTCAAGGTGCTGGGGCGCGCCGTCAACGATAGTGATGAAGGGAAGGTTTACGTTGGTATTGCTCATACCGGAAAGCTCGATTTTAGCCTTTTCTGCCGCTTCCTTTAATCTTTGCATTGCCATCTTATCTTTAGTTAAGTCAACGCCCGTTTCCTTTTTAAAGGTTTGAGCAAGATAGTCGATAAGCTTTTCGTCGAAGTCGTCGCCACCTAAATGGGTATCGCCGTTGGTTGCTAATACTTCGAATACGCCGTCGCCGATTTCAAGGATGGATACGTCGAAGGTACCGCCACCGAGGTCGTAAATCATAACCTTTTGGCTACCTTCGGTTTTATCAAGGCCGTAAGCGAGAGCCGCTGCCGTGGGTTCGTTGATAATACGAAGAACATTGAGGCCGGCAATTTTGCCTGCGTCCTTAGTTGCTTGGCGTTGAGAGTCGTTAAAGTATGCAGGGCAGGTGATAACTGCGTCGGTTACCTTGCAGCCAAGGTAGCTTTCGGCATCCGCCTTTAATTTAGAAAGAATCATTGCGGAAATTTCTTGAGGGGAATATCCCTTATCGATATTAACCTTATAAGATTCGCCCATATGGCGCTTGATAGAAATAACCGTTTTGTCGGGCTGTGCTACTGCAAGACGCTTTGCCGCCTGACCAACGATTCTTGAACCGTCGTTTTTAAAGGATACTACCGAGGGGGTAGTTCTGTTACCTTCGCTATTGGTTATTACTACGGGTTCGCCGCCTTCCATAACGGCTACGCACGAGTTAGTTGTTCCTAAGTCAATTCCTATTACTTTTCCCATAATTTACTCCTAATTTATATATATCGTGTAATTTTTTATTTATTTAAGGGGCTTTAATTTGCCCGTTTGTTTAAGGGGCTTTAATTTGCCCTGCGATTTTTAATTTAAGTAAGCTTTTTTATTTAATAATTTTAAACGCGACTTGTTTTAAACGGTTACGATAACCTGCGCAAAGCGAATAACCTTTTCGCCCGATTTATAGCCCTTTTTAAGAATTTGCTTAATTTGGTTGGGCTTTTCGCCTTCTGCGCAAGGCATATTCATAATTGCTTCGGCAATGTTTTCGTCAAAGTCGTCGCCTATGTTAACGGAGATTTCTTCAATTCCCAAAGAAGCGAGAATATTATTAAAGTTTTTAATAATTTTATCTATACCGGATTTTGTTTTTTCGTCGGAAGCACCGTCGTAGGCGTAACCGAAAGTGTCGGAAACAGGTAAAAGCTTTAATACCGCCTCCGCTTTACCGTCGGCAAATGCCTGCGCAACGGCGGCTTGATTTCTTCTTCTAAAATTGTCGTATTCAGCGGAAACTAAATACCACTTTCTTTTATAATCTTCTGCAAGCGCCTGCGCCTTTTCAAGCTCTGAAGGCTGGCTTTCTTCCACACCTTCGCTTATTTGGCTATCTTGCGTATTGTCGTCAAGTGTTTCCTTTAATTCGTCTTCTTCGTTATGCTTAATTTCTTTATCTGCGCTCATTTTTTACTTCCTGAATTTTTGCTACACTAATTATATAAAGCACTTTTATGCCATTTAAACATTTTACTCATAAATTTTTTAATTTTTTTTCATTTTTTTACATATTTATATATAAATTAGATTTTTTGCCTGTATTTTTTATTAAATTAAAATATTTTAAACGCTATTTACTGTTCCTTATTAAAAATATACATAAAAATTTTGCATTTAATTTTGCCTTAAATTCGCCTTAAAATTTGTCTTAAAATTCGCCACGGGCTAAAAACGGTAGTAAAATAGTTCCCCCTACCGCTTCCCTTATTTAACGCGACTCGGCAAAGGGCAAAACACAGCCTAAAATTATTTTAAGGCTATAAAAGCGTAAGTTAAAGCCGTGCCTATATGCTTTTGCGGGTTGCTATTTTTTTTATTTTTTATGTTGAATATCGTTCAATTTTAAATTGAATTGCAGTATTTTGTTTAATTACCGTAAAATATGCAAAAATTTAGGCGACGAAATAAAACCTTTCGTCGCCTAAAAAATTTATAAGTTTACTTTAATTTAAAACCTTATTTGCATATTGCCGTCCTCGTATTCGGTTTTATGCTTTTGCGCATAAACGGCTACGGGCTCTGCAATATTTTTGCCCTTTATGGGCTTGCCTTTAGTTACTCTGTTTTCTATTGCAATTTCTTCCGTTTCAAGCTCCGTTATAGATTTATCGGAATTTATTATTGCTAATTTGTAAGGTACGGTTACGTAATCGGCAAAAAGCACTTCGCCCTTGCCCTTTATATCGGCGATAATTACGCCCTTTCTTGCCCTAGGTAAAATATCTATGGTAGAAGAAATTACCCTTTTAAAGTTTGCAAGGGTGGTTACCACTATAACTTCGCCTTCGCCCGTGTGCTGGGTAGCAAATAAAAGCTTGTCGTTTTCGTTTAAAATTATGCCCTTTACGCCACCTGCAAATCTGCCTTGAACGGGGACTTCGTCCTTATTAGCGTTTAGGCACATACCCTTTTGCGTTACGAAGAACATTGTTGAAAATTCGTCCGTATCGTAATTTTCTACGCCGATAACCTTATCGCCGGGCTTTAATTTAATTGCGGGGAACAAGCGCTTGTTAACGCCGTATTCTTCCCACGCGGTACGCTTAACCAAGCCCTGCTCGGTGAAGAACAATATATCGCCCTCGGGCATACTGTCCGGCGAAACGGCAAACATTTTTACGGGTCTTTCGCCCTTTTGCAAATCTTCGGTAAACGCCGAAAGCTTTACGCCCACGCCCCTAAATTCGCTTTCGTCCACCTCTTCCAAATTGATAGAAACGCAGTTGCCAAGGTTTGTAAAGCAAAGCACGGTTGCGTCGGACTTACAATGTAAAACCTGAGTGAATATAGAATAAGGCGTACTGTTTGCGGGAAGGGGCTTTTTGCTTTTTTGAGTAAATTCACCCTTTTCCATAAACTTTAGCGTTCCCGCAGCGTTTAACGAAATTGCCCAGTCGGCAACGGCGCGCTTTACGTCGCAACGCTTAACGGAAATTTCTTCCGCGCTTTGCACTATGGTAGTTTTTCGTTCGCACTTATATTTCTTTTTAATTTCACGGATTTCGTCCTTAACTATTTTCATCTGCAAGGATTTGTCCGCAAGTACCTTTTTGTAATATTCTATTTTTTCTTTAAGCTCTTTAAGCTCTTGTTCAAGCTTGGTAATTTCCAGCTTGGCAAGGCGGGCAAGGCGCAAATCTAAAATTGCCTGCGCTTGCTTTTCAGAAAGGTTAAACCTTTCCATAAGGCGCACCCTTGCAATAGGGGTTGAATCAGAGGATTTAATAATTTTAATAACCTCGTCAATATTGTGTACGCCTATGATTAGACCCTCTAATATGTGGCAACGAGCCTCTGCCTGAGCCAAATCGTACTTCGTTCTTCTTACTATTATTTGGCGCTGATAGGAGGTGTAATATTTAATTACCTCCAACAAGCCAAGCTGTCTGGGCTTACCGCCCGCAATAGCCACCATATTAATACCAAAGGTGCACTCTAAATCGGTATATTTAAAAAGCGTTGCAAGTATTGCGTCTACGTCCGCTTCCTTTTTGCAGGTTATAACGGCACGCATACCCGTTCTGTCCGATTCGTCGACGATATCGGAAATTCCCGATAAAAGCTCCTTTTTGCTCTCTTTAAGAAGAAGAATTTTTCTTAAAAGCTCTGCCTTGTTGGTTTGATAGGGAAGCTCGTGAATAACGATAAGCTTTTTGCCGTATTCGCCCGCTTCCACCGTATATTTTGCCCTTAAAGTAATTTTTCCCTTGCCCGTTTCGTATGCCTGCTTAAGCTCGTTAGCGATAATATAACCGCCCGTTGAAAAGTCGGGGCCGGGGATTATTTTCATCATTTCGTTAAGGGATATGTTGGGTTTATCGATATAAGCGCACACGCCGTCGATAACCTCTGTAAGGTTGTGGGTGGGGATGTTAGTTGCAAGACCTACGGCAATACCGCTTGCGCCGTTTACCAAAAGGTTGGGGAATCTGCCGGGCAGAATATCGGGCTCCTTTAAGCTGTCGTCAAAGTTCCACGAAAAGGAAACCGTCTCTTTATCCAAGTCCCTTAAAAGCTCCAACGCCAAGGGCTCTAATCTCGCTTCGGTATAACGCATAGCAGCGGCGGAGTCGCCGTCAACCGAGCCGAAGTTACCGTGGCCGTTTACAAGCGTCATACGCATATTAAAGGGCTGAGCCATGCGCACCATAGCGTCGTAAACGGAGCTGTCGCCGTGAGGATGGTATTTACCCATACAGTCGCCGACTATACGCGCCGACTTTTTATGGGGCTTATCGGGCGTTAAGCCCATTTCGTGCATAGTGTATAATATGCGCCTTTGAACGGGCTTTAAGCCATCCTCTACCCTTGGAAGCGCTCTGTCAAGTATTACGTATTCGGCGTAAGGGAGCATTGAGGAGGGCATAACCTCTTCAAGCGAAGATACTATTACGTTGCCCGTGGGGATAGATGTTTGAAAATCGTCGTTCTTTTTCTTTGCCATATACTACCCCTCCTTTTAATCCGTTACAGCGTCTTCTTGCTTGGGCTGGGCGTTACCAATAAAGCCGTCAACCTTGTTGAAGTTTGCGTTTTTAACTAAAAATTCCTTTCTTCCTTCCACCTTGTCGCCCATAAGCATATCGATAACTGCGGCAGCTTCGGCTGCGTTTTCAATAGTTACCTGCATAAGGTTGCGCGTTGCAGGGTTCATAGTCGTTTCCCAAAGCTGGTCGGCAGACATTTCGCCCAAGCCCTTATAGCGCTGAACAAGGCTGTTTTTGCCAAGCTTTTTCTTCTTTTCTTCCAACTCCTTGTCGTTATAAGCGTACTCTACCTCGTCCTTTTTATAAATCTTATATAAGGGAGGCATACCGATATAAACGTAGCCTGCGTTTACCAAATCACGCATATATTTAAAGAAGAAGGTTAAGAGTATGCAACGGATGTGCATACCGTCTTGGTCGGCATCAGAAAGGATTATAACCTTTTTATACTTCGTTTTTTCCACGTCGAAGGAGCGGTTAAAGCCTGCGCCTATTGCGGAAATCATAGTTTTAATTTCTTCGTTTTGAAGGGCTTGTAGCGCGCTCTTTTTTTGCACGTTTAAGGGCTTGCCCCTCAAGGGTAAAATGGACTGAAATTGCCTTACCCTTGCCTGCTTTGCCGTACCGCCTGCCGAATCGCCTTCTACGATAAAAAGCTCGTTCATATCGGGGTTTTTGCCCGAGCACGCGGCAAGCTTGCCCACTAAATTTAAGCCGTCGTTTTCAGAGGCAGCCTTTGCAACGTCCCTTTCGGCACGGTGCTTAATTCTGTCGTCTGCCGCAAATTTAGCCTTTTTGCCAATCTCGTCGAAAACCGCTTTATTGCCCTTAATTGCCAAAAGCTTACGCAAGCCTTCTATAACCACCTGCTCTACGGGGGCTTTAACCTCGGGGTTGCCAAGCTTGGTTTTAGTTTGTCCTTCAAACTCTACGTTTGCCATTTTAACGGTTAAAACCGCCGTCAAGCCTTCCTTAATATCGTCCACGATAAACGGCGCGTCCTTCGCCTTTAAAATGCCGTTAGCCTTGGCATATTCGTTAACCGTTTTTAAAAGTCCGCTTCTAAATGCCGTTTCGTGATAACCGCCCTCTACCGTAGAGATGTTGTTTACGAAGGAATATAAGCTTTCGGTATCGTCCTTGGTGTGGCAAAGGGCAAACTCTACCTTAATTTTGCCAGCAGGCGCGCCTTTAATTTGAATATCCTTTATATCGCAATAGTATAAGGGTTGCGAATAGAGGGGAGTTTTATCGTCGTTTAAATACTTTACGAAGTCTATAAGACCGCCGTCGTAAAAAAAGCTTACGGGCTCTTTTGCGGGGAGCTTTACCTTTACGGACTTAACCTCTTCCGCGCCCTCTTCGCCGGAAGATTCCCCCGCTTCGTAAACGAATAAATCACGCTCGTCCACAAAATTAATTTTTACGCCCTTATTTAAAAAGGCAAGCTCTTTTAATCTTTTTAAAATAGTGTCGTAGCTCCACTCCACCGTTTCAAAAACGGCTTTATCGGGCTTAAAACGCACTATAGTACCGTGCTTTTTGGTTTTTACGCCCGTGTTTTCTAACGGAGCCTTTGCAACGCCACAGTACCACTTTTTCTTTCTTCCGTCGTAGTGGCTTTCAAAGCGCATTTTATATATAGTATTGCGGTAAACCTCTACCTCGAGCCACTCGGAAAGGGCGTTGGTAACGGACGCGCCTACGCCGTGAAGTCCGCCCGAAAAAGCGTAGTTTTCAGAATCGAACTTACCGCCTGCGTGGAGCTTTGTAAAAATAACCTCTACACCGCTCATTTTGGCTTTGGTATTTATATCCGTAGGCATACCCCTGCCGTTATCTTCAACGGAAGCAGAGCCGTCCTTATATAATTTTACGGTAATTTCGTCGGCGTAGCCGTTAGCCGCTTCGTCAACGGCGTTATCAACGATTTCCCAAAGGATGTGATGAAGCCCCCTTACGCCCGTAGAGCCGATATACATACCGGGGCGCACACGCACGGCTTCTAACCCTTCTAAAATTTTTAAATCGTCTGCATTATAACTTCTTTCTGCCATAGTTATACCTTATCTTATAGTTTTCGGCAAAATGCGCCGATTATTCTTCACTATACTATTATACATTATATTGTGTAAAATTGCAAGTACCAAACACAACAATTTGTGGTCGCTTTAAAAAAGTTTATTAAATTATTTTTTTAAAAGCGGTAAAAAAGTAAACCCCGAGGCGACCTTAATTTTAAGGCTCGCCTCGGGGCTGTTTTTTAATTATTTGGCTGACTTTTTACTGCACCAATTTTTAAACGTAAATCCTTGCAGTATATTCCAATGAAATATCAGAAGGCACAAATTCAATCGCCTGTCCGTTTGGCATTATAGGTAGCAAATAAAAACCCTCGCCACTATTGTAAATTTCTAAATAGGGCACAGTTAATATTCCGTCCTCTATAAAGCACTCTGCAACGAATTGTTTATCGCTATTTATTAATATACACGACGTTGTTGCTTCTACCTCTAT
This sequence comes from Clostridiales bacterium, assembly GCA_015069485.1. Classification (GTDB taxonomy): domain Bacteria; phylum Bacillota; class Clostridia; order Christensenellales; family Borkfalkiaceae; genus Coproplasma. Next base: position 20,024 of record SVIM01000028.1, read on the forward strand.
TTTTAACGAGCACTCTATCATTTCGCCATAATCACAGTCTATTGAACAATCTACGTAGAACACTCGGCTTCCGCCAACCGCTATAAACGCTTCGCCGTATAAATGCTCTCCATAATCCGCCCATACGTCGCTTAAATTATAAGAATATAACGTTACCAATTCCGTTTGGTCCGCTACGTTAACCGTTCCGCTTTCCGTTACGTAGGCTTTGTCGTTTTCAATATAACAGCCTTCTATTTTGTTTGCGTAACTATTCCAATTTGTTGCTGTTTTATAGGCGTTTTCTAAAGAATACGGCACGTATATTTGCAAACCCGAATAAGTATAATTAAAAGCGTTTGTCCCCAAACTTGGTATTGTTGTTTGACTGCACAATATTACCATTTCAAGATTAGAACAACCAATAAAAGCTTGACTGCCTATACTTGTTACGCTACTAGGAATTTTTATACTACTCAAGTTAATACAGCTTGCAAAAGCATTGTACCCTATGCTTGTTAATTGACTGCCAGCTTCAAACGTTACGTTTTGTAGCGAGGTACAATTTAAAAAAGCATTTGCACCTATACTTATTACTGGATAAGAAATATCGTTAATATTCATTACATTAGGAATTTCGATGTTATTATGAAGTATAACATTATCTTTTACTCCGGTAATAGCAACTTGATTATTTGTCAATGTAAAAGTAAAAGGATAACTATATGTTATGTAATATATTTCACTATCATAAATAATACCACCGTACCCTTCATTACCATACTTACTAACTTCACAAACCCAGTCCTTATCAGCTGGATGGTGCAGATATTTTAACGGAGCGGTACTACCAGGCTTATGATACCAAAATCCATCAATAAAATTTTTACGCATAAAATGATAATCACTATAGCCTCTCCTTACACAAATTAATGATTCATTTGAAGCAATCGTATTAGGTTCTATGTTTGATACCTCTACTATATAACCCAAGGTTGTTAAATCATCTTTTACTATCATCGCTAAATCATAAATTGAGGTATCAGAATAAAAACTACCTGATCCACTAAAATATCCTGGGTCATAAGCAAAAAAGCCGTTTGCTTTTTCAGGCACATTTTGAGTTTTTTCAATCGCAAAAGCATAACAATTATAATTTTCCCAACTATCATCCCATGCACCACCACTACTAACCCAATCCCCATTGCTGTTTTTAACAAGATTATCTTGCAAAATATAGGCAGCTTTAGAAACACCAACCATACCTATACTATACTGAGATACACCATAGTAATCATTAACATAATTTCGAACATTATTAGCATAGGTAAGAATATCAATAAAGTTGAATCCAAACTCTACATCAGGATTTGCTTCTACCGCTTTTATAATATCAAGAGTAAAAGCACCAAATTTTAAATCATTATCATAACCATACGGTAT
>SVIM01000029.1 GCA_015069485.1 Clostridiales bacterium
AGCGAACGAACTAACGCTTCAACCGTTTCGGGGGAGTGATCTCTAAGCGACCTTGCAGCCGCTTCCGAGCAGTCGACTATCATTATTATAGCGGCTATTTTGGAAGTGGGCGTAGGGCCTGAATAGGAATAGTTTTCAACATTAAGCTCACCGTCCGACATCTTTAACGCCTTTGCGTAGAAATACTTAATAGGCATAGTGCCGTGGTGCTGAACTGCTACGTCGGCAAAAAATTCGGGAAGGTGATTCTTTTTAATTAGGGTTGCGCCGTCTTTGGCGTGGGAGCGAATAATATCGACGGAAAGCTCGGGCGTGAGCTCGTTATGGAAGTTATAATCCGCCTGATTTTCGCTAAACATTTCGGGGTTTTTAAGCTTGCCTACGTCGTGATAATAAGCCGCTGCGCGAGCGAGCTCGGAATCTTCGCCGATTTCCCTTGCGCATACTTCAACGAGCTGAGCAACTACTACCGAGTGATGATAAGTACCGGGGGCGTTCTTTTTTAAACGCTTAATAATTTTAGCGTCGTCTGCCGTAAGTTCACGGAGCCTAAACACCGTAAGCTCGGAAAACAAAAATTCTACTATAGGAAGTATAAACACGTACAGTATAGTTGATAAAATAGAGTTTAGTCCACCAAAAATTAAAAGCTTTAATACTTCCTTTACCCCGTAGTCCACGGTGGACGCCGTTATTAGCATTAAAGAAATGGTGATTTCGGTGGGGATTAAAAGTAAAAAGGAAAGAAGCACGCATTGTATACGGGTTTTAATGCGGTGGAACATAAAGATTACGAGCGCGCCTGAACAGAAGGTTATTAAAAGGCTTGCGTAAGCTTCTACGTTGGTTAGGGGAACTACGTTTGTAAAAGTATCAATTAAAAATTGCATTATAGCAAATATTACGTTTAAAAATATCGCGTCGCGCCTACCTATTAGCGTTGCCGCCATAAGCGCCAAAAACGCAAGGGGGCGGGCGTTTACGTTTACGTATTTACCGATTACGAAAGATAAAATTAGCGCTAACGCCAAAATTGTAAATACTTCGATAAGCTTTGATATTTTTAAAAGTATTTGCTGGTTTTCAAAATAAAAGTAGCAATACATAATTACGCACAAAATACCAAGCGCAATTATAAGCATTACGTGTGAATTTATATTTTGCATTAAATAGTCAAAAACGTTTAGGCGCTGATTGTAAAAAATCATCATAAAAATAATTTCTACAATGGCTATATATCCCACGAAAAATAGAGATATGCTAAGCCCAAAGCGTTTTGCATCAAGCTTTTTTTCCGTCATTTTTATTACTCCTTAAACTATCCTTTTCGTATGCGCGTACAATACTCATTACCAAAGGATGCCTTACGACGTCTTTATCAGTTAAGTAACATATACCTATATCTTCAATATCCTGTAAAACGCGAGTCGCGTGCTGAAGCCCGCTTGACTTGCCGTCAGGTAAATCGACCTGCGTTATATCGCCGGTGATTACCATTTTACTTGCGTCACCCATACGGGTTAAAAACATTTTCATTTGCTCACGGGTAGCGTTTTGCGCTTCGTCCAAAATTATAAACGCATCCGAAAGCGTTCTGCCCCTCATGTAAGCCAAGGGGGCAATTTCTATATTTCCCCTTTCCATTAATTTCGTGTAGGTTTCGAGGCCTAACATTTCCTGCAAGGCGTCGTACAGGGGGCGAAGGTAAGGATCGACCTTGGTTTGTAGGTCGCCCGGCAAAAAGCCTAACTTTTCGCCCGCTTCTACGGCAGGACGGGTTAAAATTATTTTTTCTACCGCCTTTTGCTTCATAGCTTGTACCGCAAGGCAAACGGCAAGGTAGGTTTTACCCGTACCCGCAGGGCCAACGCCAAAGGTTATGGTGTTGCGCTTAATGCTATCTACATACTTTTTTTGCCCTACCGTTTTGCACTTTATTTGCTTCCCGCGGGAGGTTATTGCAATAGTGCCGGAAGAAAGCTTGGTAATATCGCTTGCCTTGCCGTCTTTTGCAAGCTCGACGCAGTATATTACCCTACCTTTATCTACCAACTCGCCGTCCTCGACTAACGATAAAAGGCTTTTAAACACCGACTCTGCTTTTAAGGCTTTTTCTTCTTCACCACAAATAACAAGGTCGTATCCTTCCACCCTTACGCTTACGCCAAGCTCACGGCAAACTATATTTAAATTTTCATCAAAAGTGCCTAAAATGGGTTGCAAAAGCTCCACCCTGGCAACTTCTACTCTTTTTGTTACAGTCATTTTACCTCAAATTTACGATTATAAATTAATCGACAAAGTACGCAAGTAAGAAAAATTTATTTTATATATAACGCCCTTTGAGTTTTTAACAACGGAAAGGCTTTTTTCTATAATATTATCGGCGTATAAATTTACCGCCTTTAAAGCGTTGTTTTGGTTTAACCGGCTATCCTCTTCGGCAAAATATTCCAAGCTTGCAGTACATAAAATATCGGCGTAGCCCACGGCCATACAGCTTACCCTTTCGCCGTCGTAAAGGGAATACGCGCCGATTAAAAGGTCGCCCTTATTTACCTTGTCGCCTTCGGTAAAGCACGCCGTACCACAAAGCGCAACTATTTTTTGTAAAGAGCCGTTAACGTCGCTATATAGCCCGCCCAATTGCGTTTTTGGCGCGGAGGAATTAGTTGTGGCAACTTCAATAATAAGCACGCTTCCACGCTTTTGCACGAAGCAGTAGGTTACCTGTGGAAGGGACAAAATTTGCGCTGTTATTGCAGGCTTTTTATCTTCGCTAAAGGGGGCGAATTGCCTTACGCCACAAGCGCTTACTATGCCGTGAATTTCGTTTTTAAGGTAAGAGCCCGAGCCCTTGACCTCTATTTTTAAAACTAACAGGTTTGAAAGGAAAACGCAAGCTAAAAAAATTAGCGCGCCAATAAAAACACCTATGCGATTTATTGCAAAATTTATAGCCTTTTGCTTAAAATCATACACTTCTACATTTACATTATAACACGGATGCGAAAAAATTGCAAAAACTTTTTTACAATATTTGTGCTGAGTTGAAAATAGTACACAAGAATTGCTTTTGTGCAAATGAAAAAGAGGGATTTTTGCCTTGTTTAACTTTTTTACAACCGTTTCAACGGGCGCAGTTACGGAAAATTGCGTTAATTTATTCAAGAGTAACCCCCAAAATTTTGCCAAGTATTAATAAGTCCTGCTCAAAATATTTACCTATCGATAAATTTTCGCCTACTATTTTTAATAAATACCTTTTAATTTTAAGCGTTATTTTTTGCGGGGTGTATTCCACTACCTCCTTAACGCTTGCAAAATAACCGCCGAAATCGGGAATTACGGTAAAAGAGCGCATAGTATCTGCGCCGTATTCTTTTAAAAGCTCAAAAATAATTTTCATATAATATTGTATGAAAAAAGCCCCTGCGTTATGCAAGGGCTGATTTTTGATTGAATTAAACGATAATAATGCCGTCGTCCTCCGGCTCTTCAAAGTCGAAGGGCACGATTTTTAAGGCGTGGGGCGTACACATAATAACCTTGGAGGTATCGGTAATTTTTTCCATATAAACGCAATCCTTTCGCGTACTGCAGTCGGCTTGCGTAACGGTTGCGGAGCGTTCGACCTTGTTAATTTCTATAATATTATAGTCGGATAAATCTTCCGCCAAATAAAAGCGCAAAATTATTTTTACTTCCGTTTCTTCTTCCACCTTTATTTTTTCGGGCATGATAATATTTTGCTCACCCGTTTCAAAATCAATGGTGTACGCGTCCTTATTCGTATATAAAATTTTTACGCCCGTTAAGGGCTCGGCTTCGCCAAAGATTATAGCCGTTGCAACGAACAAAAATACTATTAAAAGCGCTATTGCCCCGTATGCAATTAAGTCGGCTATTCTAAAGCCCTTATCTGCCCTTACGGCTTTTATTTTATTTATTGACATCTTTTACCTTTTTTTGCAATTACGCATGCTATTACGGTTAGCGTTAAGCTTATAATTAAAACGCTTTCCCCGCCTACTATGCTTGAATTACAGCCACTTTTGTTGGGTATTACAGGCACGTCCTCTTCGGCGTTGCCCGTATAAATAATATTGCCGTTTTCGTCTATTTGCGACTTGATTTGATATTCGGCGTTGCTTAAATTTAAGCCTGCAAAGTTACTAATTACTTGTGTGCCGTTAACAGATTCGTAGGAAAATACTACCTTATAGTCCTTAAGATTTTGATTTATAAAGGAAATGGCTTTATCCCTTCCCATTGCCGTAAGCGCAGTAGTTAAAGCGTCGCCTTCAGCGGCAGTACCGCCAATTACGGTAGCCGACATAATTCCCGTTTGTATGGGCGAGCCCGTGAAGGGGTTTAATAGGTGGCTATACCTTACTTCGTCGATTTTATAATATTTTTCGTAGTCGCCACTAGTGGAAATACTTACGTCTAAAACCTTTACTGTTGCGTAGGTTTCGCCATACGCGCCACGGGGATCGGTAAACGCAAGGTTAAAGGTTTTTTCGTCGTTGTTGTAAAATTTATTTACGAAAATACTGCTTGAGCCAAAGGTAAAATAACCGTAGTCGAAGCCGTATTTATCGTACATATTATTTACCTCGTCAACGATATACCCTTTGCCGATACCGCCCAAATCCACCTTTAAGCTATAGGTTACACCGTCAACCTGAACAAAGGCGTTTTGAGGCTTAGTTGCGTAATACTTGCCCTCCAATTCTTCAATTACAACTTGATTAAAGCATTGTGAAAGCTGTTGGAACGCCGTTATATATTTAGCCTCGGGCAAGGCGGTAGAAGCGCCCCCTTGCCTATCGTACGGAGCAGTTTGCCCTTCAGAGCGGGGCGCAAAGCCGTACAAATCCACGCTATAATAAACGGCGGGATTATAGTAGCCTTCGGTGAATTCGCACATATTTTTTGCAAGGGTTAAAATCTCGTATGCGATTTTATCAATCTCTACCCTTTCGCCGGCGTTGGCTTGGTTAAAAGCGTAAACGGAGGACGATTCTACATTAGTGCTTATAGAAGATTCTACGCTATCAATATAGCTTATAATCTCTTCCCTTAAGTCGTTAAAGCTTTGCACTTTATCTTCGTTTGTAAAGTCAGCGGCTACGGTTGCCGTATATAGCGTATTAAAGACGTAGCCGTCAAAGCCGTTTACGGTATAGGTTTTTGAATCCACTACGCTATCGTCACCCGACTGCTCTGCAAGAGCAACCGTTGTAAAAAGCGACGAAACGCTTAAAGCCAAAACCGATAAGGTTGTTAACAAAAATTTTACTTTAGTTTTCATATTTTAATTATATATCATAATTTAAAAAAATGCAAGTATTGCGATTAGTATTACAAAGTAAAACCTGCAATAAATTGCGTAAGCTACGCTTTGGGCGCAATAAAAAAATACCTGCAAAATTGCAGGTATTTTTAATAAGCGATTTAACTATATTAATTACCTTTAGCTGCGGTATCAGCGTTCTTAAGTAATTGAGCATAGGTTAAGTAGCCTTCAGCGCCTTCTTTATTTAAGTCGGTCCAGGTTGCGCCGCAGGTAAGGTTGCCGTTAGCCCATTCGGTACCGCCGGTTACTGCAGATTCAGTTTCGGTTTTAGCTAAGCCTAATAAGCTGTCTGCGCCGTTAGCTAAAAGATATTTGATGGTTTCGTCACGGTTGAAGATCCAAGAAGAATCGTTAGCATCGGTTTCGCCGTCGCCGTTGATGTCAACTCTTGCAGTCCAGTAGCCGTTTACGCATTTGTTTAATGCAGCGTTGGTCATAACGGTGTAGTTCTTTTCGCCGCCAAGGGTTACTGCTACGCCGTTGGTTACAACTGCTTCGTAGTAAGCTTTTGCGTTAGCTTCGGTTGCCATTAAGGTTTTGAAAGCGGTGCCGTTAGCGTCAACGTAGTCGCCAGCTTCAACGTCGTAGGTTAAGGTTACGTTGCCGTAAGATACGGTTTTGTAGAAGGTCTTTTCAACTTCGTTGCCGTGATCTAAAACGGTAGCAACTACTACGTCGTCAGCAGAAACTTCTGCGCCTTCAGCAACGGTAACGTAGGTGGGAAGGCAAACTTCGATGAGGTTTGCGTCAACCATTACGTTGTTGAAGTAGGAAACGGAACCCATAGCTACGTAGCCAGCACCGTGTACTAAGCCGTATGCCTTACCGTTATCTCTGATAGCGTCTTGCATAGCAAGGATAATTCTACCAGCGGTTTGGGTGGAACCAGCAAAAAGGAAATCTTCGCCGGAAATTGCGTTGGGAACGCCTGCTGCGTTGGTGGTTACTTCGATTGCGTTGATTTCTGCAAGGGTTTTGCCTTCGAATTTAGCAAGGTATTCGGGGATAGCTGCTACGGTAGCATCGTGACCGTCCCAGCTAGCAGATACGTTGTGCCAGTCGGATTCAAGGGTTTCAACCTTAGAAATTACGCCGTCTTCGGTAGTAACTTTAACCTTTACGCCATAGTTGGTGTTCCAGGAGTTGTATTGATAGCCACCTTCGTAGGTTTCAATTACGGGGTCTTTTGCGCAACCGCTGAAAGCGATAGCGGAGCCAAGACAAGCAACTGCTGCTGCACCTAACATAACTTTTGCAAATTTGTTCATTGTTTTTTCTCCTTAAAAATATTTTATTTTTTTAACCGATATTATTTTATCAAATTACGTAAATAAAGTCAACAAACTTTTTATTTTTTTTGTTTTGTTAATTATTTACATTATTATAATAAATAAACTTGAAAATATTATAATATTTAGTAAATTCTGCACTTTTATAGTACCCGTGTAAAATTTTAACAGCGTTGCGCTAAAAAATCGCCCTGCTTTTTGCAAGGCGATTTTTATAGTATTTATTATAAAGCTTATAATTATTCCGTTCTTAACGCTACTACAGGGTCTTTTTTCGCGGCGGACGACGCAGGGATTAAACCGCTTATAAGCGTTAAAAGCACGCTTACGCCGATCATAATAAGCGCTTGGCTAAAGGGCAACGCGCACATTGCGATTATTACGCCGTTAGAGCTTGCGCGCACTATTGCGTTTATTATAACCTGAGCCAAATAAGTTATTGCTATGCCAAATACACCCGAAGATAAGCCGATTATAAAGGTTTCGGAGTTGAATAAGCGTTTAATATCCTTCTTTCTTGCGCCAACTGCACGCAAAATACCTATTTCCTTTACTCGCTCGACTACGGAAACGTAGGTTATAATACCTATCATTACGGTAGAAACTATAAGTGATAAGGCGGTAAAGCTTATTAATACTATGGTTACGATATCTATCATAGTGTTTACCATAAATATAATTAAACCTACCGTATCGCTATATGTTATATCGTCGTTTTCAGTAAGCTTAACGCTGTGCTCTACGCCGTTTTGCGTGTATTTATAGGTTTGCCCCTCTTCGCACATTAAATTCCAAGCGTCGAGATAATCCGTTACGAAAATTTTAGTATCGAAGTCGGTGGGGTAAATTGCCGCCGTAACGGGAATATCGCTACCGCCGAGCATACCCACGCTTACGCTCATATCTATTGCACCACCGCTCATCATAGCCATTGCCATACTCATAAGTCCGCCACCGCTGGACGCCATTATGGTGGATACGGAGGGCTTTGTAACCGTTTCGCCGGTTACGTCGGAGGAGTAAAGATAGAAGTAAGGCAACGCGTCTAACTTTTTATCTTCCTTTTCGCTAGCAAATTGCACAATTTCGCTATCCTTTTCCGTTTGCAAAACGTGCTGCGTAAGGGCGTTGGTATAATAGAAGCCACTAGATAAGCATCCGTATGAAATATGGTCCTTTTTTCGTAAAATAATTTTAACCTTTAAATCAACCGCACCGTCGTTAGTAAATTCTTCACTCGCCATCCCTGCAATAGTTTTTCCCGAAGCGTAGGGCTGATAAACGTAATCTACCTCCATCCTATTGCCTTCGGTTGCAAGCGCGCCGTTAAGCTGTGTTTCTAAAATGGTTTTTTCCATAAAGGTCGCTTGCCTGTAAACGCTGTCGTTAGGGTAATAGGTAAAGGTTTTTGCGTCTTCACCCAAGAAGAAGGAATAGGGCAAGCCGTCAGAGCCGATTAAGCCGAGCTCTTCGTCGTAAAATTCGTTATTTACCGAAGAATACGCGTAGTTTAAAAATTCTTCTTGCGTAAAGTAGCCGAACTGCCCCATCAATAAGTCGTCCGTTTTGTTATTATTTAAAACCATAATAACGCTTTCTTTACTGTTGAACACCTCTTTAAGCTGTTCTTGAGTTAACCCAGAGGTATAATTTCCGTTGCCCGTATCGTAATTTGCAATTACGTCGTATTGCGAAAGGATATAATCCATATTGTTGGGGATTTCGTCAAAGGTGGAAACGGTGGAAATCATACTTGCCCACTGCTTATATTCGTCCTGCTCGGAAAGAATAGAGGTATACATTGAGCGAATACCCGTTACGGAAAGAATACCGCTTGCGTCGGTTGAATCAATAGTGCTATCTTTAGAAACCTTAAATTCAGTATAAATATTATTTGAAAGCTCAAATTCATAGCCGAATTGCAAAACGTTTAAATATTCCTTGGGCATTTGGTTTAGGTAGTGAACGTAGGCTTCGGTAATGGTATTTTGAGTTACCGTAGTTGATAGAGTGCCGAGCGTTTCTAAAAGAGAGTCCACGTAAACCTTATCTTCAAGCTTACCCACCTCGACTTCAGGTAAAGCCCCCTCCGCTTCCTCTAACAGCGCAGAATAGTCCATAGCGCTTTGCTGAATAGTTAAAGGGTAGCCGGAAAGCATATCGTTTTGCATACTGTCTATGTAATTTTGCACGCCTGCAGACATTGCAAGAACCATAGACACGCCTATTATACCTATCGAGCCGGCAACCGTTACCATAGCCGTTCGCTTACCCTTTGACAAAAGGTTTTTAAGGCTTAAGCTCATTGCCATACCCCTTGACATAGAGGAGTGCTTTTTGCGTCCCTTGCGCTTTTTGCTCTTTTGCTTATATTCTTCGGGTACGCCGTGGAAAGGCATAGTGTCGCCTACCACCAAGCCGTCTAAAAGGTTGATAATACGGGTGGAATACTGATATGCAAGCTCGGGGTTATGCGTTACCATAATAACGAGTCTGTCTTTGGAAATTTCCTTTAAAAGATTCATTATTTGAACGCTGGTTTTACTGTCGAGCGCGCCCGTAGGCTCGTCGGCAAGCAATATTTCGGGGTCGTTTATAAGGGCGCGCGCAATAGCAACGCGTTGCGCTTGACCGCCTGAAAGCTGATTGGGGCGCACGTTTAGCTTATCTGCCAAGCCCACCTTTGAAAGGGCTTCGATTGCCCTTCTTCTCCTTTCCCATTTGGAAACGCCGGAAATCATAAGGGCAAGCTCTACGTTTTGTAAAACCGTTTGGTGGGGAATTAAATGGTAGCTTTGAAATATAAAGCCAACCGAGTGGTTACGGTAGGTATCCCAATCCTTATCGGTATAGCCTTTAGTAGAAACTCCGTTTATTTTTAAATCGCCGGAGCTGTATTGATCTAAACCGCCGATTATGTTTAAAAGGGTGGTTTTACCGCATCCCGAAGCACCTAAAATAGAAACAAATTCGTTTTTTCTAAAACGGAGATTTATACCCTTTAAAGCGGGGACTTTTTCATCTGCGACCTTGTAAAATTTTGTAACGTTAATAAGCTGTAACATTAATTCGCCTCTTAATGATATTATTCAAAATAATAATACCATCTTTATAATCTCGTTGTCAAATTATGCGAAGGGTAATTTAAATTATTCACAATATTTTAACAAAAAGGGCTTATAAAAGATGGTGTTAAACGCAATTTTTTAGTTTTTCCGTTTGCCCCGTTTTATTATTAGCGTGCGCAAACGGCAAGAATTTTTTCAATTAAATTTTTGCCATATTTAATCTTTGAAGGGTGCGCTCCTTACCTAAAATGCCCATAATGGTGCATAAGTCGGGGGAGTTTGCCATGCCCGTTACGGCAATACGCAAAATTTCGGCTACGTCTGAAACGTTGCCCTTAAAGCCTTGGGGATTTGCTTTATATTCGCTCATTTCGCTTGCAAAGTCAACTGCGGGCGCTATTGCCTTTACCTTTGCAAACCAAGCGGAATTATCGTCGTTTTCGTCGTAAACCTTTGCAAATTCATCAAGCACGGTGTTTACCGTATTACCGTCAAAGCGATAGGAATATACCGGATTGAACGAATCGTCAAAGAAGTAATTAAGCATATTTACGCCCTGCTCTGCGCGTTCGATATCCTTTCTTCTCTTCTTTCCGCCAATGCCCATAATAAGGGTAAGAATTTTTTCGATATACTCTTTGTTTTCAAAGTGCAATTTGTCTAAATCCGAGCCGAATTCCTGTACCCAGTCGTTTAAGAAATTATACATTTCTTCGGCAGAAAGCTTTGAAAGCTCCGTTTTAGAAATATCGTTTAATTTATCTAAATCGAAAAGCGCACCGCTCTTGCCCATTTTATTTATAGAGTACTTAAATTCAGAGTAGTGTGCGTTAGGATTTTTGTTGGCCCACTCTTCAAAGTTCGAGTTTAAAATAGTCATTAAATATTTAACTACGGCAACGGGGAAATAACCTGCTTTTCTGTAATAGTCAAGGGATAGTTCGGGGTCTTTACGCTTGGAAAGCTTGCGTTTAGTGCCGTTGTCAACCTTCATAAGCGAGCAGGTGTGGCCGTATTTAGGGCGGTTAAAGCCCAACACCTTAAAAAGCTCTATGTGAATAGGAAGGCTTGAAAGCCACTCTTCACCGCGAATAACCAAGGTGGTGCGCATAAAGTGGTCGTCTATGGCGTGCGCGAAGTGATAGGTGGGGATGCCGTCCGATTTTAAAATTACGACGTCCTGATCGTTTTCGGTAACGGTAATTTCGCCTTTAATAGCGTCGTTAAAGGTCATTTTATTTTCCGTGTTACCCTGCGATTTTAAACGAATTACGAAGGGCTTACCCTGCTGTAAATTTTCGTATATTTCTTCTTCGGAAAGATTACGGCACTTTGCAAATTGACCGTAATAACCCGTTATTTGCTTGTTTGCAGTTTGCTCTTCCCTAACCGCATCCAATTCTTCCGCCGTGCAGAAGCAAGGGTATGCCAAACCCTTTTCGATTAAATCCTTAACGAACGCGCGATAGATGGAGGCGCGTTGACGCTGGTAATAAGGGCCGTACGCGTTGGTACCGCCTTCGATTTCCGCCCCCTCGTCAAAATTAATTCCAAAATATTTTAAGGAGCGAATAACGGACTCTACCGCGCCTTCTACCTTTCTCTTTTCGTCGGTATCTTCTATTCTCAAATAGAAAATTCCCCCCGTAGTATGCGCCAACCTTTCGTCTGCAAGGGCAGAATATAGGTTACCCAAATGAATAAAGCCCGTAGGTGAAGGAGCAAGGCGGGTTACCTCTGCTCCCTTTGCGATTTGACGCTGAGGATAAATATTTTCGTATTCTTCCAAGGGGAGTAAATTTTCGTCGGGGATTAAAGTTTTTGCAAGTTTTTTTAAGTCCATAATAAGTTCCTTTTTATTTTGTTTACGATATTTGTGGTTTTAAAATTGTTTATTTTTTTTGAATAATCTATGCTTAATATGTATTTTGTTTTTGATAGGATAAATAAGCTGGAATATTAAGGTTATTACGCTTAAGCCAACGGCTATGCCCAAAAAGATTAATAAGGCGTCCGTACCTTTTGACGCGGCGTTTGCCATATCGCCGGAAACGAGATAGTTCATTGTAAAATAAAGGGACGCGCCCGGCACGAAGGGTATTATTGCAGGAATTAAAAACACGGTTGCAGGCGCTTTTTTCCACCTTGCCAAAAATTCGGCAAAAAACGCGGCGAAAAGCGTTGCCACGAAGTTTGTTAAAAACAAATCGCGCGTGTAGTATTCCATAAGTAAGTATATTATAAAGGTTATTAAGGTATTAACAAGCCCCCACGCTACTCTTTTAAAGGAAATGTTAAAAAGCAAATCTACGCCAAACGCGCCGACTATGCAAAATATTATTACCGGCGCGTAATATTCGATAGTGCCAAATTCCCTTATAGGTGCTTCGAAAAACGCAGACAGGTTGCCTAAAAGCAGTAGCGAAACGGTGTAGCCCGCAACGATTGCAAGCGTAACTATTACGCCGTTTAACAGCTGAATAGAGCCGGTTACCAAATCGCCCGTAAACAAATCCCTTACTGCGTTCGTAACGAGTAGCCCCGGTATTACCAGCATTATATTGCCAACCATTATCATAGAAACGTGGCACTCTATACCCATTAGTCCCAAAAGGTAGCAGGTTAAAATAGTTATTATACCGCCTATTAGCGAAAGCATAAACGCCCTTGCGTAGCCGTTAAAGGCGCGAACGGAAAAGGCGAGATTTATAACGGACAAAAGCGCGCCGATTATAAATGCAGGAATAAAGTCGATAAGCGCACCGCCGAAGTAAACGTTAAACGCGCCCGCAACGATAGCGCCACCTAAAATGGTTATGCGCTTGCTATTTTGCTTGCACGCCTTTAATTCCTCCAAGCGCAATTCCGCATCCTGCAAAGAAAGCTTGGAATAGCATATATCCCTTGAAAGCTGATTATATTTTTCCATCATAGCAATATTATTGCCCGTGGAATATAACCTTTTTATTTGGGTATATTCGTTTCCGTCCTCAAGCTTTATGCAGGCAATTATCATAGAAGGAATTGCAAATACGTTCGTTTCCTTTGCGCCGTACGCAGAACAAATACGCTCGATAGCCGTTTCTACCCTACTTACCGAACCGCCGTTGGAAAGAATAGACGCGCCCGTTTCGATTGCGACGTTTAAAACCCTATCATATAATTGTTTATCGCCACCGACCGCTTCGGGGGCAATATTATCTTTGATAATATTTTCCATACAGATTTAATTATATAAAAATTTTTAGCCTTGTCAATTAAAGACGCGCGCTATAAATAAAAAATCCGCGCATATTTTGCACGGATTTATTTTATTTAACCTTTCGCAAAACGAACCATAAAATAATTAGCACCTGGAAGGGAATAGTTACTATAAAAAACAGCCAGTATTTTTCGGTTACGTTAAACGCTTGTAAATAGGTTGCCAAAAGCAGGGCAAGCATCCAAACGAGCAAAGAGCAAGCGAACGCAGTATAAAAACGGTTACCCCACATTGACGAAAATACCGTTAAAACGATTGCTGATGCAAAGGGCGCGGCAAGGAAAACGAGATATGCGTAGTCTGCAGTTTGCGGAATAAAATACAAAACGGCAAAAATTCCCGTTGCAATAAACCATACTAGCCCCACGGATAAAAGCGTAATTAAAAGGCGTTTTTTACCGACGTTAAGGGTGGGCTTTATTTTTTCCTCTTGCATAGGATGAACCAAATCGTCGAGCTTTATATTATAAATTTCGGCAATTTGCATTAGCACCCTTAAATCGGGAATAGATTCGCCACGCTCCCATTTAGAAACGGCTTTATCGGAATAATTTAGCATTTCAGCAAGCTGAAGCTGAGTAAGCTTGGCTTGCGTTCTAAGCTTTATTAAGTTTTGCGCAATCGTTTCTTTTAAGTTATCCATATTTATATTTTAACACAAAATATTATAATTGTAAAGAATTTTTTTAAACTCTACTGTCGGTAGAGTGTAAAATTTTTTTGGTAGAATTACGCGCGCCGTTAAAGCTTAACGCGCCATAAAGCCTGCAAAATTTAAATTAATCGCCACATATGTAGGGGTTAATTGCAAAATCTTATACTTTTTATAGCCAAATAAATCTTGGAAATAAGCCGAAGTGGGCTTGAGTGAGTTAAGGTGGATTTGAGTGAGTTGAAGTAATCTTGAGTAAACCGAAGGGGGGCTTGGGTGGGTTAAGGTGGGCTATTATGCACCTATCTGTTTGCGTAACGGTATTTTTTATAAAATTTAGCGCCGCCGAGCAGTTTGCTCGGCGGCGCGCTTTTACATAAGATTATTTAATATTTTGCAATACTGTGCGTTAATTAAAATCCTCGAAGGGATCTTCGGGAGGGGGCGCTTTTTGCGCATTGCCGTTAGCGCCGTTATAACCGTTATTGTTGCCGTTATAGCCGTTATTATAACCGCCGTTTGAATTAAAATCGCCAAAGGGATCTTCGGAGTGAGCCGACCTGTTTTGATTATAACCGTTTTGATTATAATATTCGTCGTGGCTGGTATAGCCGTATCCGTTTCCGCGCGAAGGGCCGTTACCGTAAGGATTATTATTAAAATTTTGTTGGTAATACTGTTGACGAATATAATATTGCCTTTCCCTTTCGTCACGGATATAATCGGCGTAGCTTTTTCCCTTATTGTTGCGAACGACGAAAGCGAAAACACCCTTTAAGGGCAAGAAAATACTTACAAGCGCAAACAAATAATAGTTGCGGGGAGCGTAGGTTTTAAAGAAGGATATTAAAAGAATAAAGTTTAAAACGTAGTACGCAAGGTCGATAAAGGATATAAAGAAGTTAGCGTAATCGTAAACGTAGGTTGCCCATATTAAATTTGAAGGCAACAAAGGGCTGTAGGAATAGTCCGTTATAATTTGAACGGGTAAAAATTCGTAAGGGGTGGCGTAAACGATATCCACTAAAAAATCCGTTACCAACGATTCGCTGACAAAGTAAAGCAAATAGCTTGCGACGGCGACAAGCTCTACCACGGCAACGATAATTGCAAATTTTTTAGTAGAAAAGCTACCAACCTTATTTTTTTGCGAGCAAACGCCCATATAATAAGTGCTTAAAATAGGCACGAAAGCCATCCAGCAATGCTTGTAGCCCTCACGCTTGGCAATTACGAAAAGCGCGATTGCTTGAAAGGCGAAAAAACCTATAAAAATTATAGCGGCGAAAAAGATTTGCTGCCAAAATTCTTTATAAATTAATTGTGCCGAGGTTATAAATTCAATAAATTCCATAAAAGATTTTCCTGCGCAAAATGCGGATTTTATTAATCTATTATATACTTGATTAATGAAAGTGAAATAAAAGAATTGTGAAAGACTTGTAAAATTAACGAAAGTAAATAAATTGCACGCAAATTTGCGCCAAATTTTAAAATATTTAGCCGTTAAAAAGATTTATACCGTATTCCACATCTTCAAGCGTAAGCCCGTTGGGAGGCATAGTTTTACCGACCAAATTGCGGTTTTTTTCCGTTAGCGATTTTTTAACCTGCTCTTCGGAGATTCTGCCTTGAGCATAGCCTATAAGCGTGCCTGCAATAGTGCGAACCATATTGTATAAAAAGCCGTTGCCACAAACGAAAATTTTAATATTTTTAGAGCCGTAGGTTATACTCTCTTCAATATCTATCGAATAGATCGTTCTAACCGTAGTTTTAACCTGCGAACGGCTTGCCATATAAGCAATAAAATCGTGTTCGCCTATAAATAGTGTGGCAATATGCCTTAGCTTTTGAATATCCGCGTCCCCTTTTACCCAAGTGGAAAACCTATCCTTTAACGGATTTTTTCTAGGCGAAAAATAAGCGTTGTAGCAATAAGTTTTTCTTTTTGCGCTACGGTTTGCATCAAAATTTTCGGGGGCTTTAGCGGATGCCAAAACGCTTATTTCCTTGGGCAAAAAACAGTTTAAGGCGTCGGCAATTTTTTCGGGCGGGATAGTTAAATCAGCGGTGAAATGGCATACCTGCCCCGCCGCGTGCACGCCTGCGTCCGTCCTTCCGGAAGCGGTGATATTTACTTGTTGAGAAAATGCTTTTTCAAAGGCCTCCTCCAACCTTTGTTGCACGGTTACGGCGTTGTTTTGTATTTGCCAACCACCGAAGGAGGTACCGTCGTAGCATACTTTTAAAACGTACTTCATTATACTTTAATAAAGGGATATATGGCGGGGAATATAGCTTCGCCGTATATATTTAAAAGAATTACACCTGCAATTAACGCAAGGAATATTAGCGCAGAAATTAAATCGGACACGCTAAATTTTAGTTGCTTGTATTTAGTGCGGGTTTTACTGCTTGAATAACAGCGCGCATCCATAGCGTCGCCCAGCTCTTCCGCCCTTCTAAACGCGCTTATTAAAAGCGGAATTAAAATGGGTATTACCGCCTTTACGCGCTTAAATAAATTTCCGTTTTCAAAGTCTGCACCCCTTGCCTTTTGCGCCGAAATTATTCTGTTCGTTTCGTCTATTAGCGTGGGAATAAATCTTAACGCAATCGACATAACGAGGGCAAGCTCGTGCACGGGGAATTTTATATAAGTTAAGGGCTTTAAAAGCGTTTCGATACCGTCGGTTAAATTTACGGGGGTAGTTGTTAAGGTTAAAATCGTGGACGACATTACCAAAAAGAAAAGCCTAAACATTAAAAATATAGTAAAGGTTACGCCTTCAAGGTAAATTTTTATTATTCCCCACTCCACTAAAACGGTTTTTCCGCCGTGGAAAAATAAGTTTAATATAGCGGTGAAAATTAACAAAAACAGTATGCCCTTTACGGAGCGCATAACGCTTTTAAAGGGGACCTTTGCCGCTGCGATAAAGGCAATTAAAAGCACGCCGCATAAAAGCAACGAATAGTAGTTGTTTGCCACGAACAGCATTACTATATAGGTTATTAACGCCAAAAGCTTGGTTCTGGGGTCTAATTTATGAATAAAGCTTTGCGTGGGGTAGTACTGCCCGAAGGTTACGTCTTTAAGCATTATTATCACCTCCGCAATAAGCGTTTATTACCTTTTTAGTAAAATCCTTACTGGAATAATCACAGTCGATTTCTACGCCGTTTTCCTTTAAAATTTTGCAAATTTTTGCGCATAAGGGACTATCTAATCCAAGCGAAATTAAATCGTCCCCGTTTGCAAAAACGGATTTTGGCGTGTTGCAATACTTAATTTCACCGCTTGAAATAACGGCGCAGGCAGTACAGTTATCGGCAATTTCGTCCATATCGTGCGAAACAATAATAACCGTTTTGCACCAGCTTTGGTGAAGCTTGTGTAAAAGCGCCATAATTTCCCTTTTACCTAAAGGGTCTAAGCCGGCGGCAGGCTCGTCTAATATTAAAATTTTGGGCTTGGTAACGATTACGCCCGCAATCGCAACGCGACGCTTTTGACCGCCCGATAAATCGAAGGGCGACTTATCTTTAACATCTTCGTAGTTAAGCCCTACCATTTCTAAGCTTTCCTTAACCGCACTTTCAACCTCTTCCTTAGAAAGGTTGGAAATAAAGTTTTTAAGCCCGAAGGCTACGTCGTCGAAAACCGTTTCGGCAAACAGCTGATATTCGGGGTACTGGAATACCATACCAACGGTTGCCCTAAGCCTTTTAAAATCGCATTTTTTGTCGCCAAGGTTAAACTCGTCTACCGTTATTTGCGACATAGTAGGGGGTGTTTCGCCCTTTTTAAGCTTTTTAGGCTTATAGCCCTTTTCCGCTTGGGGAAGCTTAATTAAGGCGTTTAAGTGCTGAACGAGCGTAGATTTTCCGCTACCCGTATGCCCTATAATACCAAAAAAATCGCCTTCTTTAATTTGCAAGTTGACTTCGTTTAACGCCTTGGTTGCAAAGGGTGATTTGCTTGAATAAGTATAGTTTAATCCCTGAATATTTACGCTTAAATTACTATTTTCAAGCGGAGCTATCTTTTGGGCGTTTTCCTCTTTTTTAGTTTGAGCTACGGCGTTGCTACCTTTAAAATTGTTTGCGATTTGTAACGCTAATTCTTCAGGGTGTAGCACCGTTGAAATTTGCATGCCTACCTTTTGTAAATCGTTAGAAATTTCGCTTATTTTAGGTAAACATAAATTAAAGGTTTCGAGTATTTCGCCGTGGCTAAAAATATATTCGGGCGAGCCCTGCATAGCAATTTCGCCCTTATTCATAACGATAGCCCTATCGGCAAGCAACGCCTCTTCCATAAAGTGAGTGATGAGTATAACCGTCATCCCCTCTTCTTCGTTTAATTTTTTAACGACGCTAATTACCTCTGCCCTACCCTTAGGGTCTAACATTGCGGTAGATTCGTCTAAAATTAATATTTGGGGCTTAATTGCAAGCACGCCCGCTATTGCAATACGCTGCTTTTGCCCGCCAGAAAGGCGAGTAGGCGTGGAATTACGGTACTTTTGCATGCCTACGGCAGAAAGAGCCCACTCTATTCTTTTGCCGATTTCTTCCGGCTCAACGCCAATATTTTCAGGGCCGAAGGCTACGTCGTCTTCCACGATAGACGCTACCATTTGGTTATCGGGATTTTGAAAAACTATGCCTGCGTGCTTTCTTACTTCGGCGATATTTTCTTCCTTTAAAACGTCCAAGCCAAGAACGGTAATTTCGCCTTCGTCGGCACATAGTAGCCCGTTAATTAACCTTGCGAGCGTTGATTTACCACTTCCGTTATGCCCTAATATAGCAACGAATTCACCCTTTTGCACGTCGAACGAAACGCCGTTTAAAGCTACGGCGCCGTCGGAAGTTGGATATGAAAATTTTACGTTTTTAAACGAGATGATGGGATTTTGCATACTACTCCTATTATATTAACCAAAATTATACCAAATTTTAAAATTTAATACAACAAAAAAAGCAGGGTAAATGCAAAGTGACGCAAAATTAAAAATTTTAACTTGATTTGTTATTTTTTTAACGCGAGAGATAAATATAATTCGCAATAATTGGTAGAAAAATATCGTTTTAATAAAATATACTATTTTATAAGTTTGACTTTTGCTTCTTTAAGGAGTATAATATTTGGTGTGTTGCAAGCTTTTGCACGCAAATTACTACTTGAAAAAAAATAAAAAATTATAAATTCGGAGGTTTTCGATGAAAAAATTGACCATTGACGGCAATACCGCCGCCAGCCACGTCGCTTATGCTTTTTCGGAAGTAGCGGCAATTTATCCCATCACTCCCTCTTCTCCTATGGCGGAAGTTGCTGACGAATGGGCAACTGCCGGCAGAACCAACATGTGGAGCCAAACCGTTAAAGTTGCAGAAATGCAAAGTGAAGGTGGCGCTGCAGGTGCTGTTCACGGCTCCCTTTGCGCAGGTGCTTTAACCACCACCTATACCGCATCCCAGGGTCTTTTATTAATGATCCCCAATATGTACAAAATTTCCGGCGAGCTTATGCCTATGGTTATGCACGTTTCCGCACGTGCGCTTGCGGCTCATTCGCTTAATATTTTCGGTGACCACGCCGACGTTATGGCTTGCCGTCAAACCGGCTTTGCTATGATTTGCGACGGCTCCGTTCAGGAAGTTATGGACCTTTCATTAGTTGCTCACCTTGCAACCTTAAAGTCCAAGGTTCCCTTCCTTAACTTCTTCGACGGTTTTAGAACCTCCCACGAAGTTGCAAAAATCGACGTTTGGGACGAAGCTAACGACTATGCTGAAATTAGAGCAATTTGCGAAGAAACCGGCATTGCAGCTGACGTTGCAGACTTTAAAGCACGCGCATTAAACCCCGAGCATCCCATCCAAAAGGGTACTGCACAAAACAGCGATACCTACTTCCAGAACAGAGAAACCGCAAACAGCTACTACGAAGCTTGCCCTGCAATCGTTCAGCAGATGATGGACGTCGTTTCTGCTAAATGCGGAAGAAGCTATCACCTTTTCGACTACGTTGGCGCACCCGACGCAGAAGAAGTCGTAGTTGCTATGGGCTCCGGTTGCGAAACCATTGAAGAATCCATCAACAAGCTTAACGCTATGGGCAAAAAGTACGGCTTAATTAAGGTTCGTTTATACAGACCCTTCGTTGCCGACGCGTTTATCGCAGCAATCCCCGCAACCTGCAAAAAGATGGCTGTTTTAGACAGAACTAAAGAACCCGGCTCTCTTGGCGAACCCTTATACCTTGACGTATGCTCTGCACTCCTTGAAAAGGAAGTTTGCGGCATTAAGGTTGTAGGCGGTAGATACGGCTTAGGCTCTAAGGAATTTACCCCTTCTATGGTTAAGGCTGTTTACGCAAACCTTGAACAGGACAAACCCAAGAACCACTTTACCATTGGTATTCACGAAGACGTTACCAACTCTTCGCTTGACTTTAGCGAAAAGTTCGACGCTGCACCCGCAGGCTCTACCTCCTGTAAGTTCTACGGCTTAGGCTCTGACGGTACCGTTGGCGCAAACAAAAACTCCATTAAAATTATCGGCGACCACACGGACAAGCACGCGCAAGCATACTTCTTCTACGATTCTAAAAAATCCGGCGGTATTACCGTATCTCACCTCCGTTTCGGCGATACCCCTATTCAGTCTGAATATTTAATCGATTCCGCTGACTTCGTTCAATGCTCCAACCCTTCTTATATTACCCGCTACGATATGACTAGCGATATTAAGGAAGGCGGTACTTTCCTTATCAATACCTCTGCTACCACCGTTGAAGCGTTAGAAGATTTCCTTCCCGCAAAGGTTAAGCAGGATATCGCTAAAAAGAATATTCAACTTTTCGTTATCGACGCAATTAAAATTGCAAGCGAGCTTGGCTTAAAGGGTAGAACTAACACCATTTTACAGTCTGCTTTCTTCCGTGTTAATCCCCAAATTATGCCTTACGACAAAGCCGTTGAATATATGAAGTATATGGCTAAAAAATCGTTCGGCAGAAAGGGCGACGCTATCGTTCAAATGAACTATAACGCAATTGATTCCGCTGCAGGCGACAACCTTGTAAAAATCGACGTACCCGCAGCTTGGGCAACCACGACCACCGGCGCAGATATGGTTAAGGGCGCTGACAACGAATACTTCCAAGAAATTATTAAGCCCATCCTTTACTTAAAGGGCGACGAGCTTAAATCTTCACAGTTCAACGCTGACGGCCACGTACCTACCGGTACTACCAAGTATGAAAAGAGAGGCGTTGCAGTACTCGTTCCTGAAATCGACCTTGCAAAATGCGTACAATGCGGTTCTTGCTCCTTCGTATGTCCTCACGCTTGCTTAAGACCTGCTTTAGTTGCTGACGGCGCTGAAATGCCCGCAACCATGGAAACCAAGAAGGCTATCGGTCTTCCCGGTTATACCTACAAGATGCAGGTATCTCCCCTTGACTGTATGGGCTGTGGCGTTTGCGCAACCGTATGTCCCGTTAAGGACGGCGGCGCAATTAAGATGGTTCCCCTTGCCGTATCCCTTGCAAAAGGCGAAGACAAGAACTGGGAATACACCGTTGACCTTCCCGCAGTTGATACTTCTAAGTTTAAGAAAGAAACCGTTAAGGGTTGCCAATTCTGCACTCCCCTCTTCGAATTCTCCGGTGCGTGCGCAGGCTGTGGCGAAACCCCTTACGTAAAAGTTATTACCCAGCTCTTTGGC
>SVIM01000030.1 GCA_015069485.1 Clostridiales bacterium
TTTAGTTTAACCTTTAAATAAAATAATATTAGGGCGGGGGTTGACCGATTTTGGTCAACCCCCGCCCTTTATTTTAATTTTAAAAACCCTGCTTACTGCACGGTATTTTTTTGATTACTTGGCGCATATGTGCCGCTGTTTTCGGCGGCGGATATAATTAACTGCGCGGCTTCAACGGCGTTTTTAATGCAAATTTTTGCAACGCCAATATCGGCAAGCGTGTTAATTTTTGATGCGTTTTCTGCACCGTAAACTATTATTTGACACCTATCCTTTATTGCGTTTTTTACGGTGAAAACCACACCTTCCTCGTTTGCCGTGCCGTATGCAAGCGACGCAATTACAACTGAATTTACGCCACACTCGGCGGCTATTGCGCAGACTTTAGTTAGCTCTGACGAAAGCAACAAAGGGGCTTGAAAATTTACCCTTAACGCCTTTTTTTTGGCGGCTTTTTTTAGTTTTTTAAGCTCTTTTTTTACAAGCCCCCAATTACCGCTTTTTATATTTTGCAGGCAAGCCGTTACCTCTACCTCGTCAGCGCCGTCTTTAATTGCTTCCCTTATTGCCTTTTGCTTTATTTTAACCGTATCGCCACCGTGCGGATGGGAAATTAGCGCTATTAGCGAAGTGTTGTGCCTTTCGCCTAAAACCATTTTACAAATTTTTATAAGGCCGGGCATTACGCACACGCCACCTAATTTTAGCGCGGTGGCAGAAGCTAAGGTACGCTTTAAAACCTCTTTTTCTAAGGTGGGAGAAGATAAGTCACACTCTATTTTTCCAACGAACGCCTTTGCATCATCCACCCTTTTTTGGCGTTTAAATTCATCAAACTCGGCGCGTTCTTCTTCGGTTATAACAATTTCCGTTTGCATTTTTTATTTAATCCCCCATAATTATGTATTAATTTGCAAAAAGTTTTTTATTATTACGGGTAAAATTAAATTATGAATTTTTTAGGCGCGTTTTATTTGATTTTACTTTTTTGTTTAAGCTTTGCCATAGTTCACCTTTTTAAGCTTGCCTATGTTGGATTTTTGAGCATTAAAAAATTGCCCGAGCCACCTGAAAAGGAGGATGAAAAGCCCAAAAAGGAAAAACAGCCGGAGCCCGTTTATTACATTGTGGAAAAAAAGCGGGCGAGAAAAAGCACCTATTCAGAGCCAAAGGAAATACAGTTTAAAAAGTAAGCCACGCAAGCTTTTGCGCTTTGCTTATAAAAATTTTAATAAAAAGAATATAAAAAACGGCGCTTGCATTTTTGCGCCGTTTTTTGCGCTATCTTTTCACGCCGTTTTGCGCTACCTTTTCACGCCGTTTTGCGCTATAGGTATAGTATAGCCAAATTATTTTATTTTAAACCGATTAAATTTAAGAATCTTCGTACTTGGTAAGGTTTTTTCCGTCTTCCCAAAGGCGCTCTAAATGATAAAAATCGCGTTCTTCGTCGTTAAATATATGCACGATTACGTCGGCATAGTCTAAAACTGCCCATCTGCCTTCCCTTGCACCTTCCATCCTTCTGGGGGTTAGGTTAAAGTTTTTTTCCATTTTTTCGTCCAAGGTTTCGGCAAGCGCCTTAACCTGAGTCGTAGATCTGCCACCTGCAATTATAAAATAATCGCAAAGGCTAGTCTTTTCGGAAACTTCGATATAAACGATATTTTGCGCCTTTTTAGAAGACAAAATTTCGCAAATGTTTAAAGTTTTTTGTAAGCTTGTAAGTTCATTATTCATTATTTTCACCTTTTAAAAAATCGTATGCCTTTTGAGTTAAGTTATATACGGGCTTGCCCGTAGAGTGTAAATATTTTATTTGATGCGATAGCGCCGCCTTTAAGCACAAGGTTAAATCCTTATAAAAAAGCGTTCGCAATTCGTTTACGCCGTCAAAGCTTCTGCCTTCTTCAAGCATATCGCTTAAAAAAATCAACTTTTCTAACGGCGACATATTTTTCCTTCCGCTAGTGTGATATTTTATGGCGGAAATAACGGCAGGGTTTGTGATTTTAAAGTAATTAACCGCCATATATGCCCCAGCGAATTGATGAACGACGGGGTTTGGAACACCTTGTGGGCACTTAAAGCCCGCCAACAAATCACCGCATTTTTCGGGGTATTTTGCACAGTCGTGCAGGGCGGCGGCAGTTAGCGCAGTTAATTCGTCAACGCCTGCCAAGCCACAGTTTTTAACCGCCATAAGGCATACCCTTACCGTGTGTTGCCACCTTTCTTCAGTTAACAGCTCGCGTACCTTTATTAATTTGTTTTGAGTGTAAATTTGATGCTCGTCTAAATAATTTTTAACCTGTTTTGGCACGAAGGGTAAAATATCTTCGCCCAAAGCAGACAAGGTTCTTACCGCCGTAGAAGAAACCTTATCACCGATATAATCGAAGGTTGCCACCTTATTGTTAGGGTATTTTTTATTAAAATTTTGCACGGCGAGAGCGAAGGATTTATCGTCTTCACGCGCGCAAGATAAAAGCGTTACGCAGTTTAAAATGCGTTCTGGATTTTTCCAATGCGGGAAATATTCTAACATATCCGCGCCTATTATAAAATAAAGCTCGTCGTTAGGATATTGCTTTTTAAAATGCTCGCAGGTTAAATAGGAATAGCTTACGCCACCTTGCAAAATTTCAAAGTCGCTAACCTGCGCTTGCGGAATATTTTTAAAAGCAAGCTCGCACGATTTTATTCTGTGCGTAGCGTCGGCAAATATTTTACCCGTTTTGTGCGGAGAAATATGCGACGGCATAATAAATACCTTATCTATGCCAGCCGTTTTAATTGCCGATTGCACTAAATTTATATGTTCGTTGTGGACGGGATTAAACGCCCCGCCAAAAATTGCAATTTTCATTTTACAAAGAATAAAAATGGGTGTTTTGGGCAATAACCCTTACTATGAAAAAATTAAATTTACCTATTATTTTAGATACTTTTTTGTGCTTTTTGTGCGGTTTTATACTTACTTTTACCGCCGTTAGATTTTATAGTAAAAACAGCTTTTTTGCCGTTATTTGCGGCATAGTAGCCGCCCTTTTATCTGGTGGAGGCGCATTTTTTTACATAAGCAAAAAACAAAATAAAAGCCTTGTTTTAAATTTTGACCAAAAAAGCAAAAGCCTTTTAAAAGCCCACCTTGCGCTGTGTTCAAACGAGCATATTACCGTTTTATTTTTAAAATTGTTTGGGGAAAACGCCAAAACTAAAAACGGAAAAATAATTATGGACGGGCAAGCCCTGTTTTTGCTTTTTAAGTTTGCGCCCCTTGATTTAGACGATATTGCGCCCGTTATTAAAAGCCCTGAAGAGAGCAAGGTTATTTATTGCAACGAGGTTACCCCGGAGGCAACCGAGCTTTTACAGGCGTTTAAAATTAAAGCCGTTACCGTTGACGAAATTTATTCGCTTTTAAAAAAAGCCGATCTTTTGCCCAAGGAATATATTTTTAAAGAAAGGGCAAAGCAAAGCCTTTTTAGCCGAATAAAGCAACGCTTTAACCGCAGGCTTTTTGCACCCTTGTTTTGGTGCGGACTGGCGTTGCTTGGATTAAGCTACTTTACCTTTTTTCCCATTTACTATATTTTAAGCGGCGGCGCTTTACTTTTAATTGCCGTATTTTTGTTAGTGTTTGGTAAAAAGGCTTAAATTTCGATATGCTTAAAGTTTTTGCGTGACGACTTGCGGTATAAAACTGCCTTTCTGCCAATTACTATAACGCACTCTGCGTTAAGCATTTCTGCAAGCTCGTGCCCTAAAACCTTAGGTTCGCCGTCGGCGTTTTCTAAGATATGAATTTTAATAAGCTCCCTTGCTTCTAAACAGTCGGAAAAGGATTTGAGCATATTTTCGCCAATACCTTCCTTTCCAACCTGACCGATAGGGTCAATGTTTGCTGCAAGGGCTTTTAATTTACTGCGTTGTTTTGAAGTTATCATATATTTTTCCTTTTTGTTTTATATTTTAATTTAGCCCCTTCGCTTCGCCAAGGATGGCAAAGGTAAGCCGTTTGGGCGAAGATTTTTTGCAAAAGAGCGCATAAAAAGCACTAAGCCAAGGCAAAAGCGTGGCGCGAAAACGAGATACAAAGCCTAATTGCCCCCGTAATATGGGCGATTGAATTTAAAAATTGTAGAAGCTTATGCAATTTTTAATTTATAAAGTCGAATTCCACGTCCCCTACGATTACCGTATCCTTTTCCTTAATTCCCATTGCGCGAAGCTTGGTTATTACTCCCTTTTCGCGAAGAATTTTTTGGAAGTACGCCATAGAGTCGGGATCGTTTAAGGCGACGTTTCTGCAAAGCATGTCCACGAGCGAGCCAACAACAACGAAGGCGTCGCCGTCTTTATAAATTTCGTAGTCAAGGTTGCCGTCCTTGCGATAAGTAAAGTCTTCGTCCACCTCCATCCTTTGTACGGGGGGAAGCGTTTGAAGCTTTTCGAAAAGGCATTTTACAAGATCTTCTAACCCTTCGCCCGAAACTGCCGTTACGGGGAAAATTTTATACCTTCTGCAATACTTCTTTTTAAAGGCTTTAATATTTTCTTCCGCGCCGTAAACGTCGCACTTGTTTAACGCGATAACCTGTGGCAAGGAAGCTAATTTTTTAGAATAGCCTTTAAGCTCTTTGTTGATTTTAATAAAGTCTTCGATAGGGTCCCTGCCCTCGCAACCGGAAATATCTACCACGTGCAACAGCATACGGGTTCTTTCGATATGTCTTAAAAAGTCGTGCCCCAAGCCTGCGCCGTCGGCAGCGCCTTCGATAAGCCCTGGGATATCCGCCGCAACGAAGGTATTATCGTAATATCTTACAACGCCCAAGTTGGGGGAAAGAGTTGTAAAGTGGTAGTTTGCAATTTTAGGTCTTGCCGCCGAAATTTTAGAAAGAGTAGTGCTTTTGCCTACGTTGGGGAAGCCGATTATGCCTACGTCGGCAATTACCTTAAGCTCTAAAACGAGGGTATGAAGCTCGGTTTTTTCGCCCTTTT
Source organism: Clostridiales bacterium (assembly GCA_015069485.1). GTDB lineage: Bacteria > Bacillota > Clostridia > Christensenellales > Borkfalkiaceae > Coproplasma. The sequence goes on from SVIM01000030.1 coordinate 5,008, forward strand.
GCGCAAAGTTGGGGGCGTGGCGTCTTGCCGTAGTAAAGCGTACGTTGCCTTTACCGCCCCTACCGCCTTCGGCAATTAATTTTTTATCGTCTTCCTTGAATATATCGCATATAACTGCGCCCGTTTCGTAATCCTTTACAACGGTGCCTATGGGGACTTTTATATAAATATCGTCGCCACCCCTGCCAAAGCATTGGTTTGTGCCGCCCCTTTCGCCGTTGCCTGCAACGTATTTGGATTTGAAGCGGAAGGATAAAAGATCGGTCATGCTTCTATCGGCAATAACGTAAACGTCGCCACCCTTACCGCCGTCGCCACCGTCAGGTCCGCAAGCGGGCTTGCCCTTATAGGCCTTAAAGGAGTTCATTCCGTCGCCGCCGTCGCCCGATTTTATAGTTATTCTAACTTTGTCCGTAAAAACGTTTTTATCTATCATTTTATTTCGCCTATTAATTTTTGTGAGCTTGCTAAAAGCTCTGCATTTGATTGTGTTTTGTTAAAAAGCTCGTAAATTTGCGCGTACGCTTTTCCCTCGTCAAGCAAATTTTTAAGCTTTGATGAAAGGGCTATTTCCTCGCCGGAAAGTAGCAATTCTTCCCTGCGAGTACCGCTTGCTTTTATATCGATTGCAGGGAAAAGCTTGTTTTGCGAAAGCGCTTTGTTTAAAACTATTTCGGTATTAGCGCCGTCCTTAAACTGCGAATAAATATATTCGTCCGCCACACTTCCCGAGTGGGCTTCTACCGAAGCGATAATGGTTAGCGACGCGCCGTTATTAACGTGCCTTGCTGAACCGAAAATCTTTTTTGCGCAAAGGAAGGCGTTTGGAGAAAATTCGCCAACGGGGAAGGATTTTTCGTTAAGGCGCGCGTTGCAAGCCTTAACGACCTTGGTTAAGCTATCTAAAATAAGCACGGTATCCTTGCCCGCTTCCACCAAGCGTTTTGCACGTTCACCCGCTAATATTGCCGTATTAAGGTGGTTTTGCTCCGCCGTGTCAAAGGTGGAATAGGCAACCTCTATGCCCTTTAATTCCTGTATTGCTTCTGTAATTTCTTCGGGGCGTTCGGCAATCGAAACGAATATGACTTGATTGTTGGCGTCTGCCTTTTTTATCGCCTTTGCCATCTCCTTTAAAAAGGAGCTTTTGCCCGATTTGCTAGGGCCAACCACTAAAGCGCGAGCGCCCAACGCAATCGGCGTAAATAAGTCGATTACGCGGTTGGTTAAATTGTTTTCCGCCAAGGAAAGCTTATAATAATTTTTGCCGTAGCAGGGGATAAAGGAGTTGAAGTTTGCGCGCTTTATTAACATATCGGGGCGAACGCCGTTTACCGAAACCAACGATACTGCGGTAAAGCCCAAGCCGTTTTTATTTTTAGTGGCCTTTACGGAAATATTGTCGCCGCAGCGAAGGTCGAACTCCGTTACCATTTCGCTTGGAATACACGCGTCCCTTTCGGGGGTAATATAGCATTTATCAACCCTTAAATACCAGCCTGAATCAGTAGATTGCAAAACGCCCGAAATTACGCCTTCTTCGCTTGCAATATGGGCGCTATTTTGATTTACTTCAATGATATTAGGGGGGTAATTTTCTATTTCGCCCTTAATAACGCTTCGAAAATACAGAATTTTATCTGCTAATTCCTTGTCGTATTCCTTTGATTTTACGGGCGCGCCCCTTTTGCTTGGCGTTACCGGCTCTGCCCTGTTTTCGGCTATTGCCATAATGGAATCCACCAACGCGTCCTTTTTAGTATCCGTAGGGCGATTGCAACAGCCTATAGCCCTGCCTAACTGCCACAAGCTTCGAACGGATTTTTCATATAGCGCTCTTTTAATTTCGTTTAGCGCTTTTTGTATTTCTTCGCTATACTTAGGCATTGCTTTTCTTCCTTTCCATAAGTATAATTTTGGTGCTTTCTCCGTCTAAATCGTCACGGAGAATTTCTAACTCGCTACCTACCCTTTCTACCTGCATATCTTCTTCGATAAGGTCGATAAATTCGTCCACTCTGTCGATATCGATTTTATTTTGCTTGGTTTTGTAGTGCATAGGAATAACGATATCGGGCATAATTCTGTCAATATATTCCTTTGCCATAGTTGCGTCGATAGTATAAGTTCCGCCAACGGGGATAAGTAAAACGTTTACGGGCAAAATATTTTCGATAAGCTCGGCAGAGCACGCTTCGCCTAAATCGCCAAGGTGGCAAACGTCGATTCCGTCCATACGGAATTTGAAAATTATATTTTCGCCACGCTTTTTGCCCCTTGCTTCGTCGTGGAAGCTTTTAACGGAATTAATTTCTACGCCCTTAAAATCTTCAAAGTTACACTCCCTGTCAATAACGGCAGGGTTGCCTAAAACGCCTTCTATATTATCGTGGTCGTAGTGATGGTGCGAAACGGTTATAAGGTCGGCAAAAACCTTTGGAAGTTCGTAACCAATCGCTTCGTCGTAAGGGTCGGTAACTATGGAAGTTCCCGTACTTTCGGTGAGTTTGAAACACGAGTGTCCTAAATATTCTATCTTCATATATTCTCCGTATAAATTGCCGTAAGAGTAAGCTTTATTTGCTCTTTATCGTCGCCACTTAAATAATTTAAGGTTAAGCTACACCCTGCCCTTTGGCAATTAAAAATTATTTCTTTAGTAAAAATTGAATAACCGCCTGCAAGCCCCATAGAATTTATTTGGCATTGCGTTTTGCTATTTTTAATAAATTCAACAGTTATATTAAGCTCCCCTTGTCGCGTTTGAATAACTTTGCTTGGGGATATTTTTATACGGCAATCGTCGCCGTCTAATACGTAGGATAGCGTATATACGCCGTCCTTTTCAAAAATAGTGCCCTTTGTTCTTTTATTGTCCGCCCAGCCGTCGCCTTGGGACTTTATTATAATTTTACAGTTTTTCATCTTCTTCTTGAAAGTATTGCAAGTAAACGGATAAAAATGTTTACGAGATCTAAATAAATTCCGCAAGCGCTATCTATTGCTCCGTCAAGCGTTTTGGGACGGCGCGTAGCGTAAGCAACGTCTGCGCCCACGTAACAGCTGAAAATTAACACTACTATCCAATCTAAAAAGGAATTGTTGCCAAAGCCCGTAAAGATTGCAATTAATTGAAATACGAGAGCAACAATTAAGGACAAGGATAGCACCCTGAAAAGAGAACTGAAAAATTTGGGATAAGCGATTGCGAGAATTATAAATATTGCAGAGAGAAGGACGGTTGCGAGAACTGCAGAGCGCACGATAGCAATGCTTGTTGCAGGCACTACCAACGAAAGCGCCATACCGATAGGCGCAACCACCAACAAATAACCTATAAAGCTTATTGCAGGCTTTTGGCTAAAAACGTTTAAGCACACGCCGACTATTGCCGAAACGAAGTAAACAATAAAGAAAACCATAGGGTTCCAGGTTGCAAAATATTGGGCAAAAAAGGTAACCTCGATTGCGTTTATTGCAAAGCCTAAAAGAAGCGTTGCCCCTATTACTGCGTAAAAAGCCTTATCGCTTAAATATTTAACGTCTGGTAAAACTTTTCTGTTTACGTTTAATGCCATAATTTTAAACTTTCCTATTTTTAAAAAATTAATATAGCGTTATAACTTTAATATCTTCCCCGGCAAAGCTGTTTGCCTTACCGTCTTGGAAAATTTTACTGCCTATTGATAAAAGATTTATAAGCTCACCCTCGTCCCCTGCTGAAAGCGCGTTTTTAAACTCGGTTAGCGAATTTATCAAAAGGGTACATTTTTCTAAAAGATTTTGCTTGTTTAGTAAGTAAAGCTCTGCCCACATTGCTTCGTCAACGCCGGCAATTCTCGTCATATCCTGAAAGCTTCCGCCCGTAAAGCCCAAGCAGCTTTCAATTTCCTTATTTTTTACGTAGCAGTTGGAAACGACGTGAGCCAGCTGTGAGGTATAGGCAATTTTTTTATCGTGAACGCTTGTAGAGCACTCCACAATCCTTTTAAAGCCCATATCTTTAGTTAGTGCTTTTATCGTGTTAATGGCGTCTATATTAGTATTTTCATCACTGCAAATAACCATACTTGCATTTTTAAATAAACAGCCTTCGGCGTTTTCTATACCCGAAACCTCTTTGCCTGCCATAGGGTGCGTACCAACGTAGTAAAAATTGCGTTGCTTGGCGCATATTGCCTGGGCAATTACCCCTTTTACACCACAAATATCTGCAACGATTGCACCGTTTTTAAAGGTTGTTCGTTCGATAAAATTTATAGTAGCCTTGGGTGGAAGAGCGACGAAAACAACGTCGAAAGAAGAAAATTCTTCTACCTCACCGTCTATTATATTATTTTTTAAAGCGTAAGAAATTGCCTTTTTAGAGCGGTTGTAGCCGTGCACCGCATACCCTGCGGATTTTAACGCCAAGCACATTGAACCACCTATAAGTCCAAGCCCCACGACGCAAATTTTCATAGCGCACCTTGCCTTTAAACATAATTATACATAATAAGTATAACACATAATTTTAATTTTGTACAATATTTTTACTAATTATTTTATTTGTAGCCAAAAATAGTAAAAGGGCGCCACACGCGCCCTTTTACTAAATTTTATTTATCATAATATTTAATGTTCCATTTATGTTTAACTCATTTGCATATGTAATAAGTCGTCCGTCCATTTCAAAGTTCCATTTGTTTAAACACTCAGACTCTTTGTACCAGCCAGCAAACATATATCCATCTCTTATTGGCTCGTAAGGGGTATCTTCCATAAAACTTCCATATTCTAAATTATTAATAAAAAAATATCCTTCATTGGGAGCACCTTCATAATTGAATATATATGATATATTAGCTATCATAAATATTTTTTTAGTTATAGTATGTAGAAGTTTACCATTAAAGATATACTGACTTTTGCCTACTTCAGAAAACAGCTCCTCCCCATATTTTTTTTTAGTAAAAATTTTAATTTTTTCGTAGGCAGAAGCATTTATATAAGAAACATTAAAGGTTGCGCCTAAAGTAGTAGCCCAAATCCATTCCACACTTTTTTCCGACACTCCATTAACAAAATATGCGTTAACAACCTCACCTCTTAGAGTTGATCCAATATCAGAAGCAATTAAATAGCTAAAATATAGCCTTTCGCAATTTTCTACTTTTAAAGCATATACATCAGCCCCATTAAAATTAGTTCTAACTAAACCTGTATATCTTACTTCCTTGCCCCTAAAGTGCGTAGGCACGTACACGGTTTGTTTAAAGCCTTGTTCCGTTGTACCTACTATTGCATAACAATCTTCATCCTTAATGTAATAGTACTTAAAATCGCCGTCTTCAATAAATGAATGCGTTATATCAAAACAACCTGTAAAGCACCCACAAAATAGAGCCATTGTTGCCAAAAGTATAAATATTATTGATTTTATTAGTTTTTTCATAAAGCTTTTGCCCTTATTTATTTTTTTAATATATTATACTATACTTTGCCAATATTGTCAATAAAAATTATTTTTAACGTCGCTAAAATCGCCAATCAACGCATTTTGGGCGTTTAAAATTTTCACGTTTATGTTATAAAATTTTAAATTAATTTATTTGGCAAAAAGTGGCTTTTGGGGGTATTTTAGTTTATTATTTATAATAATAATCGTTAAAAATTTTAGTATTACCAAAAGCTTTGCTACGTTTTGTAATTTGTTAATTGCTTCATTAGTAAACCCTTCTATTATATTTTTTTCCATTTTGCATAAAGCTTGGTTTCTACAAAATTTGTAATATATCCATCGGAATCATACTCAAACTTTGGCAATCGATCATTATCAAAATCCCACGCATTCACACACTCAGGTTCTTTGTACCAACCAACAAAAGCATACCCTTTTCTCATTGGCTCATATGGCACTTCTTTTATTAGGCTTTCACTATCATAATTGTCTATAAAGAAATATCCGTTATTCGGTGCCCCCTCATAATTGAATATGTATGAAGTGTTGGCTTTAATAATATTTCTCTCTTCAACAAATTCGTCATTTTTAAAGATTGTTCTCTTTAAATAATAATCGCATATCTCATGAAAACTATCTGCTTGATAAGACGATAAAACATCTTCAATAATCTTATCATATAATGTTGCGGTTACATATCCCGTTTTTGTAGTTGTTGCTCTTCCTAATGAAATAGCAGAACGAACATAATTTTCGGAAGAGTTTACTAAAAATACAGTTTTTACATCGCCATAATAATCGGACGAATGCGCATTATGTAGATAGCTAAAATATAACCTGTCACAATTTTTAACCTTTAAAGCATATACGTCAGCACCTCCAAAATGCGTTTGTATTAAACTTGTATATCTTACTTCCTTGCCCCTAAAGTGCGTAGGCACGTACACGGTTTGTTTTAAGCCTTGTTCCGTTGTTCCTACTATTGCATAACAATCTTCATCTTTAATGTAATAATACTTAAAATCGCCGTCTTCAATAAATGAATGCGTTATATCAAAACAACCTGTAAAGCACCCACAAAATAGAGCCATTGTTGCCAAAAGTATAAATATTATTGTTTTTATTAGTTTTTTCATAAAGCTTTTGCCCTTATTTATCTTTTTAATATATTATACCATATAAGTATAGCACATATTTTAATTTTGTACAATATTTTTACTAATTATTTTATATAGAGTTTAAAAAGTGAATTAACCGTCGGTAAAAATTTTCCCCGACGGTTAATAATTATTCTAAAATTCTAAAATTTTAAACTTTTATCCATTTAGCATAAAGCTTGGTTTCAATAAAGTTTGTAACATATCCATCGGAATCATACTCAAACTTTGGCAATCGATCATTATCAAAATCCCACACATTGATACATTCCGCTTCTTTATACCAACCAGCAAAAGCATAACCTTCTCTCGTTGGTTCATATGGAGCTTTTTTAATTAGACTTTCACTCTCATAATTATCTATAAAAAAATACCCCTCATTTGGCGCTTCATCATAATTAAAAATAAAAGAGAGGTTAGCTTTTATCATAGACTTTTCATAAACTTGATTATTCAACTCTAATCTCTTCTTAAAAATATAATTATCAATTTCAGTTATACCTATATCATTTATAAATAAATTGATATATTCTTTTATATAATCATATAAAGGTGTACTAACATATCCAATACATGTTTCAGTAGACCCAATAATACTCCACGCAGAACCACTATACTCTTCAGTAGCATTAGCAAAAAATACCGTTTTTACATCCCCTGCATAATTAGGCAATGTTGGAATATGCAAGTAACTAAAATATAACCTTTCGCAATTTTTTACTTTTAACGAATATTCCTTTGCACCACTATAATTAGTTCTAACTAAACCTGTATATCTTACTTCCTTGCCCCTAAAGTGCGTAGGCACGTACACGGTTTGTTTTAAGCCTTGTTCCGTTGTTCCTACTATTGCATAACAATCTTCCTCTTTAATGTAATAGTACTTAAAATCGCCGTCTTCAATAAATGAATACGTTATATCAAAACAACCTGTAAAGCACCCACAAAATAGAGCCATTGTTGCCAAAAGTATAAATATTATTGATTTTATTAGTTTTTTCATAAAGCTTTTGCCCTTATTTATTTTTTTAATATATTATACCATACTTTGCCAATATTGTCAATAAAAATTATTTTTAACGTCGCTAAAATCGCCAATCAACGCATTTTAGGCGTTTATAATTTACACCTTTTTGTTACAAAAATTTAAATTAATTTATTTACCAAAAAGTGGCTTTTGGGGGTTGACATATTTTAGTTTATTATTTATAATAATAATCGTTAAAAAAATATTTATTTCAAGGAGATATAAATTATGAACAAGATGTCCGTTAAAGACCTTAAGGATTTAAAAGGCAAAAAGGTTTTAGTTCGTTGCGATTTTAACGTACCTATGAAGGACGGAAAAATTACCGACGAAAATAGAATTATGGGCGCGCTTCCTACCATTAAATATTTATTGGACGCTGGCGCAAGAGTTACCCTTTGCTCACATATGGGCAAGCCTCACTCCATCTTCTCTTCAGAAGTTAAGCTTAATAAAAAGGATAAGAAAAAGGTTGACGCAGGCGAAACCACCGCAGAAGCTATTATTGAAAAGGCTTTAAAGGACGAACCTAAAAAGCTTACCCTTGCACCCGTTGCAAAAAGACTTGCTGAGCTTTTGGACGGCAAGGTTGTTTTTGCAAGCGACGTTATCGGCCAAGACGCAAAGGCTAAGCGCGACGCGTTAGCTGACGGCGAAGCAGTTTTAATTGAAAACTTACGCTTCCATTGGGAAGAAGAAAAGAAGGAAGAAAACTTCTGCAAGGAACTCGCTTACGACGCTGAAATTTTTGTAAACGACGCTTTCGGTACTGCTCACCGTTCTCACGCTTCTACCGCTGCTATCGTTGAATACGGCATTATTAAAACTGCAGTTTGCGGATTCTTAATTGAAAAAGAGCTTGAAGTTATGGCGGCTACCCTTGAAAATCCCGCACGTCCCTTCGTTGCTATTTTAGGCGGTGCAAAGGTTGCAGATAAGCTTAACGTTATTAACAATCTTCTTGAAAAGTGCGACACCTTGATTATCGGTGGCGGTATGGCTTACACCTTCCTTAAAGCAAAGGGCTACGAAGTTGGCACTTCCCTTTTAGACGAAGAAAAAATTGCTTACTGCCAAGATATGATTGCTAAGGCAGAAGCGGCAGGCAAAAAGCTTCTTCTTCCTATCGATACCGTAGTTGCAGACGCTTTCCCCAACCCTATCGACGCTGAAATTGCAGTTGAAGTAGTTGCTTCCAACGCGATACCTGCTAACAAGATGGGTATGGATATTGGCCCTAAAACTTGCGAGCTTTACGCAGAAGCAGTTAAATGCGCAAAGGCTGTTATTTGGAACGGACCTATGGGCGTATTTGAAAATCCCATCCTTGCAAAAGGTACTATTGCAGTAGCGCAAGCGCTTGCAGACGTTTACGGCAAATGCACCACCATTATCGGCGGTGGCGACAGCGCGGCAGCAGTTCAACAGCTTGGCTTTGCTGATAAGGTTACCCACATCTCTACCGGTGGCGGTGCTTCGTTAGAGCTTTTTGAAGGTAAGGTTTTACCCGGTATTGCTTGCCTTAACAACAAATAAGCAGAACGCTTAACCCAGTATCTTAATTGCTTTGCGCTTAACAACCCTATCACTAATCAAGCGTAAGCAGAACGCTTAACCCAGTATCTTAATTGCTTTGCGCTTAACAAACCTATCACTAATCAAGCGTAAGCAAAACTAATTATATAAGCTACGAACGGGCGGACGCACGCGTCCGCCCAAAAAAAACGAAAAATATTATAAGGAATAAATTTTATGAGAAAAGCTTTTATTGCAGGCAACTGGAAAATGAACATGACCGCTGCTTCCGGCGCGGCTTTAATTAAAGAACTTGCTCCCCTTGTAGCAGATGCAAGCTGCGACGTTGCGCTTTGCGTTCCCGCAATTTTAATCCCTGCTATGACCGAAGCGGCAAAGGGCACTAATATTAAAATCGGCGCAGAAAATATCCATTGGGCGGCAAGCGGTGCATACACTGGCGAAATTTCTGCCGAAATGCTTAAAGAATACGGCGTTGAATACGCTATTATTGGACACAGCGAAAGAAGACAGTATTTTGGCGAAACGGATGAAACCGTTAATAAGCGTACCTTAACCGCACTTGCAAACGGCATTACCCCCATAGTATGCGTTGGCGAGCTTTTAGAAGAGCGCGAAGCAGGCGTTACCGAAAAGGTTTTAGATAAGCAGCTTGAAATAGGACTTAAAGACGTTGAAGACGTTTCTAAAATAGTTATCGCTTACGAACCCGTTTGGGCTATCGGCACGGGCAAAACCGCAACCGACGAACAAGCACAGGAAACTATTGCTTATATTAGAAAGAAGCTTGGCGAGCTTTTCTGCCCTAAATGCGCCGAAAAGGTTGTTATTCAGTACGGCGGTTCTATGAACGCTAAAAACTGCAAGGGCCTTATGGCTCAGCCCGATATCGACGGTGGCTTAATCGGCGGCGCAAGCTTAAAGCTTGACTTTGCTACCATCGTAAACTACGACAAATAAGCAACGTACCGTTGCATCTCGGTATCTTAATTACCTATTCGCTTGATTTAATTTATCACAATTCAAGCAGGCGTACCGTTGCATCTCGGTATCTTAATTACCTATTCGAATTGTCTTTTTATTAATTCGTTGCAGTTAAATAAAAAATTAGCGCGGTGTGCTTTTTAAGCACACCGCGCGTTTAATTTTCGCTTTTTATTTTCTTTTATAATTTTACTTTTTATTTCGCCTTTTGTTTTGCGCTTTACTTATTTATTTTATTGCAAAATGGCGTTATTCTTCGTACTCGTAAGTAACCTCGAGCTTGGCGTTAATTGCGTAGTGGTCGGAATAATACACTCCTTCGGAAATAGTATCCTGCATAATATCGAAGCTTAAGGTTTTTATATTTTCGCTTACGAAGCAGAAGTCGATTGGAGTTTGGGAAGAAACCTTTCCGCCCCAGTTTTGATAGGTTAAACCGCTATCGGTATTAGCGGTATCTTGCTGGCAATCGTACAAAACGCTGTTGATGGTCGTATAGCACTCGCTTTCGCTTGTAGTATTAAAATCACCGCATACTATGCTTGAATTACCCCTTTCTTCAACCTTATCTAAAATAAGATTTAAGCCGTTGGTTCTTGCTAATTCTACCTGATGGTCAAGGTGCACGTTGAACACGTCGATATATCCGCCCAAGGGGGTGCGGAACTTTGCATACGCGCAAATTCTGTAATAGTTTGCTCCCCATCCAAGCGACATTTTATCGGGCGTTTCGCTAAGCCAAAACATATCGCTTTCTACCTTGTCAAAGGTTTTTAAATAGCAAATTGCAAGGCCTTCGGGGTTAGTGCCGTTTTCCCTTGCAAAGTACATAACCTCGTACTTTTCACTCAAGCCTTCCTTTAAGTCGTCAAACTGAACCTTTCTTACCTCCTGCAAGCACACAACGTCCATATCGGAGTTAAGAATATAGTCCTTTACGTAGTCGTACCTATAGCTCCAGTTCTTTTCGTTTTTATCGTCGTCCGTCTGCGTGCGGATATTAAACGACATAACGTCAATTTCCTCTTTCGCAGGCTTTAATTCTTCTTTACAACCACTTAATCCGCCAATCAAGCTTACTCCGGCTAAAATAGCGCAACCGATAGACGCTAATCCTTTAAATTTCATTTTTCGCCTCCGTTTATTTTTATACTCTTATAATAACGCCAAAAAAATAATTTGTCAACAACCTTTTAAATATATATCGAATCATTATTTTTTAAAAAATAATAGTGTACGCTTGCAAAAAGCTTTGCCTTGGGTTATAATAATATAGATATAAAAAAGTTTACGAGGCGAAAAATGAAAAAACCTTATGCAATAATTATTATGGACGGTTACGGCCTTGCAAATTCCGGCGAAGGCAACGCTATTTCTATCGACGGAAGCAAGTACGTAAACGCGCTTATTAAAAGCTATCCCTCCGCTACCTTAGGCGCAAGCGGAATGAGCGTAGGCTTGCCCGAAGGACAGATGGGCAACAGCGAAGTCGGCCACCTTAATATGGGCGCAGGCAGAATAGTTTATCAGGACTTAACTAAGATTACCAAGGCCATATGTGACGGGGAATTTGAAAAGAACCCCGCTTTAATCAAGGCTATGGAAAACGCAAAGGGCGGTAAAAAATTGCACCTTTACGGGCTTTTATCGGACGGTGGCGTGCATAGCCACATCACTCACCTTTACGCCCTTTTAGATATGGCAAAGGCGTATGGCGTAGAAGAATGCTACGTGCATTGCTTTATGGACGGAAGGGACGTTTCCCCTACCTCCGGCGCAGATTTTATTAAGGCGTTACAAGAAAAAATGGCGCAAATTAATTACGGTAAGGTCGCTTCCGTTTGCGGTAGATATTACGCAATGGATAGGGACAATAACTGGGACAGAGTGGAAAAAGCTTACGATATGTTAACCTTGGGCACGGGCGTTAAATGCGAAGACCCCGCAAAAGCCGTTGAAGAAAGCTATAATTTAGGCGTAACGGACGAATTTATCGTTCCCACCAAGGTTTACGAAAACGACAAGCCCGTAGGCTTACTTGAAAAGGGCGATTCAGTTATTTGCTTTAACTTCCGCCCCGACAGAGCAAGGGAAATTACGAGAGCCGTTTCGCAGGAAAATTTCGTAGTACCCAAGGGCACGGCTTTTGAAAGAAAGACGGGCTATTTGGCAACCACCTACGTTTGCTTTACCGTTTACGACGCAGCATTTGAAGGCGTTGAAATCGCCTTCCCTAAAACCTCGATGGACAACACCTTGGGCGAATATTTGGCAAAGCTTGGCAAAAAGCAGCTTAGAATTGCGGAAACGGAAAAATACGCGCACGTAACCTTCTTCTTTAACGGTGGCGTAGAAACGCCTAACGAAGGTGAAATTAGGGAGCTTATTGCTTCCCCTAAGGTTGCCACCTACGACTTACAGCCTGAAATGAGCGCGTACGAGGTTACCGATAAGGTTTTAGCACAGCTTGATAGCGGAGAATTTGACGTTATTATTTTAAACTACGCAAACTGCGACATGGTTGGACACACGGGCGTTATTAAAGCGGCGGTTAAAGCCGTGCATACCGTTGACGAGTGCGTTAAAAAGGTTACCGATAAAATTCTTGCAATGGGTGGTGCTGCTCTTCTTACCGCAGACCACGGAAATGCAGATAAGCTTTTATCGGAAGACGGTTCACCCTTTACGGCGCACACCACCAACCCCGTACCCGTAGTTTTAATTTCTGAAGAATATAAAAACGCAGAGCTTAGAAAAGACGGCGTTTTAGCCGACCTTGCCCCCACGCTTTTAGATATTATGAACCTTGAAATACCCCAAGAAATGACGGGCAAAACGCTTATAAAATAGTTTTACAAATTTTTAGCGCAACGAAAATTTCGTTGCGCTATTTTATTATTAAATTTATTGAATATCGTTCAAATTATAAAATATTTTTGCAAATTAATTGCATTTTTAATGTAAAAATGCGCAAATGCGCATATTATAATAGGTAGGTTATTATTTGACAAAACCAAAATTTTAGCGTAAAATTATATTAAGATGGATTATAAAAAGTTTTTTACAAACCCGATTGTAGTTTGCGTTGGGGCAATTATTTGCTGTCTTTTATGGGGCAGCGCTTTCCCTTGCGTTAAAATAGGGTATAATATGTTTGGCGTAAACACCCAACACGTGCCTTCGGTATTACTGTTTGCCGGCCTACGCTTTACCTTGGCAGGCGTTATGGTTTTGCTTTTTGCAGGGATTGCGCAAAAAAAAGTACCCTTGCCTAAAAAGCAAAATATTTGGCGCATTTTGCTTTTGTGTATATTTCAAACGGTTGGGCAGTACGTTTTTTTCTATTTAGGCCTTGCAAATACGACGGGCGTTAAAAGCTCGGTTTTAAACGGGCTTGGCGTGTTTTTTACTATTTTAGTTGCTTGCTTTATTTTTAGAACGGAAAAATTTAACCTTATAAAGCTTTTAGGCTGCCTTTTGGGCTTTAGTGGCGTTATTTTAATTAATTTTGGCGGTTCGTTCGATTTTAATTTTAACCTTATGGGCGAAGGCTTTATAATATTTTCGGGTATTTCTTCGGCAATCGCGGCAGGCTTGGTAAAAATTTTTTCCAAGCACGAAAACACTTCTACCCTTTGCGGTTGGCAATTTTTATGCGGGGGTAGCACGCTTATTATCGTAGGGGCTTGCTTTGGCGGTACGGTCAGTCCGCAAACGCCACTTTGCGCCTTGATGCTTTTGTATCTTGCGTTTATTTCTTCGTTTGCGTTTACCCTTCAGGGCTATTTGGTAAAATACAACGCAATTTCTAAAATTGCCGTTTATAAAAGCACCAACCCCATTTTCGGCGCAGTTTTTTCGGCTATAATTTTAGAAGAAAGCGCCGAGCTTATATCCTATAACACCTTAATTGCTTTAATTTTAGTTTGCGCAGGTATTTTTATTATAAATAAATTTGGCGAAATTAAAAATAAAGCGCAACCGAGCAAAACGGACGGTATTTAGCCGTTTAACAGCAAAAAATTGCGGTTTTTTGTAAAAAATTAATTAAGGTGCGAAAGCAAAGACTAAAAACAAAAAGAATTTTAACAAAAATTTAAAAATAGGCTTCATTTTTGATTGAAATTAATTTATTACTGTGTTATAATCTTAAAAGTCAATCATCAAAAATATAAGAGGTTAAACAAATGTCAGTGATGCAAAATTTACTTGCGCCCTTAAGTGGCCCCGCATACGTAATATATCTCGTTTTATCAATTTCGTGCTTAGTACTTATTTTTATTGCTGCTTTACTTGCAGTTTTAGTGGTATTGTTCCAACAAAGCAATTCCGACGGTATTAATGGAATTACGGGTTCGAGCGAAACCTTCTTTGGTAAGAATAAAGGTCAGTCCATTGAAGCTAAGCTTAAAAAATGGACTTGGATAAGCCTTATCGTTCTCGGTGTTTTATCCGTTGCCGTATACCTTATCCAATTAATGGTAGCATAAATAAATTTTTTGGCGACTTTGATAAAAGGTCGCCATTTTTTTACTTTAATTTTAAAGCTGCAAACTTTTAATCTTTTATACCTTTAATTACAAAATTTTTAAGTATACTATTTATATGAACATAAAACAAAAAATTATTGAAAAATTTAATAACGGAGAGCTTACATTTAGGGGAGAAAAAACTATTTTTTCCTTGCTTGGCATACACCCTTCCGAACGAAAGCATATTAGAAAGATTTTAGCAGAGCTTGAAGAGGAAGGCTTTTTGTTAAAGGATAGCTACGGTGGCTATGCAACGCCCAAGCAGGCTGGGGCTATTATAGGCACTATTCGCGCGCACGAGCGTGGCTTTGCCTTTTTAACGCCCGACGAAAAAGGTGAAAAGGATTATTTTATTCCTCACCGTAGCCTTCACGGCGCGTTAAATAAGGATAAGGTTTTGGCAATGCCCGTAAGAAATACCGAAGACGAGGCGGAAGTAATTAAAATACTTGAAAGGGGCTATACGCGCATAGTAGGCACTTTTGAAAAGGACAGGCAAGCAGGCTACGTGTTGCCCGACGACAATAGGATGGATTGCGAAATTTACATCCCATTTGCCTATTGCAACGGCGCGAAGCGTGGCGATAAGGTAGTCGCCGAAATTACCAGCTATCCCCGTGGCAAAATGCCAGGCGGAAGAATAGTGGAAATTTTAGGCGAGGGGGGTGATTTTTATGCGGAAGAGCTTTCGATTATCCGCTCCTTTAACCTTTACGAGGACTTCCCTATTTCCGTTGAAAAAGAAGCGGAAAAGGTTGCAAAAGCCCCCGTACTATGTGGCGATAGACGCGATTTTACCAACCTTTTTACCATAACCATTGACGGCGAGGATACGAGGGATATAGACGACGCAATATCACTTGAAAGGCGTGGCGATAACTTCGTTTTAGGCGTGCATATAGCCGACGTTTCGCACTACGTTAAAAGGGGCTCTAAATTAGATATAGAAGCGTACAAAAGGGGTACGAGCGTATATTTTCCGGACAGAGTTTTACCTATGCTTCCAAAGGCATTATCTAACGGCGCTTGTAGCTTGAACGAAGGCGAAGAAAGATACGCTCTTTCCTGCATTACGACATTTGATAAAAACGGTAAAAGGCTTAACAGCGAAATTTGTGAAAGCGTTATTAAAAGTGATTTACCGTTTTTATCAAATG
>SVIM01000031.1 GCA_015069485.1 Clostridiales bacterium
GTAAGTGACTGAGGGTTACTGTAGCGCGACGAAGAAATGCGTACTTGATTGCCCCCATACTATGGGCGAGTGAATATAAACCTTATAGTTGCGAACAGTTCAAGGAGCGTGAGGAAAGCCCGAAGGAGCTTACTTTGCGTAAGTGACTGAGGGTTACTGTAGCGCGACGAAGAAATGCGAAGTAAATATAAGGTTTATTTGCCGACGCAGAACTTGGCAAACACAGTACTTATTATCTCTTCGTTGGCCGTTTCGCCGGTTATTTCACCTAATGCTTCCCACGAGTTTTTAATATCTAAGGAAACTAAGTCTAAAGGGTATATTCCCACTCCGTTTATTGCGTTTTGAATACTTTGAGTTGCCCTACAAAGCGCAAAATAGTGGCGCTCTTCAATTACGAAGGCTTTGTCTAAGCTAAGCTGACCTAACGATTTTTGCGCAAGCAATTTTTTAAGCTCTTGCACGCCTTCGCCCGTTTTTGCAGAAATTGCTATATCGTATTCGCCGTGTGGCTTTAGCTTATCGCTTTTGTTAAATACCTTAATAAGCGGTCTGTCTTGTATAGACGATAAAATTTCTTGCTCTTCCTTGCCGTTTTCACCTTCGGTAACGAACAAAACCAAGTCGGCGGAATAAAGAATTTTTTTAGCGATTTCTATGCCGACGCTTTCTATTTCGCCAGCCTTTTCCCTTATTCCTGCAGTATCGGAAAGATTAAATTTTACGCCGTCAATTTCAATAACGCCTTCTACTGCGTCACGAGTCGTTCCCGCAACGGACGAAACGATAGCTTTATCGTAACCTAAAAGGGCATTTAAAAGGGAGCTTTTGCCCGTGTTGGGCTTACCGCAAATTGCAACTAAAACGCCTTGCTTAATTTTTTTACCGCAAGAGTACGCGTTTTTAAGCGCAGAAAGGCTTGCAAAAATATTTTGAAGCTTTTGCTTGGTATCGAAAAGCTCGGTTTCTTCAATGCCTTCTTCAGGGTAGTCGATATCGGCTGCAATGCCTGCTAAAATATCGGTTAGCTCGGATTGAATTTCCTTGACTGAATTAGTTAACTTTTCTTGATAAAGCTGACTGCCTGCCCTAATCTCCGCTAAGCTTTCAGCGTTTATCATATCAATCATACCTTCGGCAGAGGAAAGGGAAAGCTTGCCGTTTAAAAAGGCGCGTTTAGTAAATTCGCCCCTTTCTGCCGAACGAGCGCCAAGGGCAAAGGTTTTTTTAAGTATTCCCCTTGCTATTTGTACGCCACCGTGACAATGAATTTCTACGACATCCTCGCCGGTGAAGCTTTTAGGCGCTTTAAAGTAAACGCACATACCAAAATCTTCGAAGCCTTCGGCAACGATTTTGCCGGGATACATATAATTTGGCGCAAAGCTTTTTACGGGAGTTTTTCCAACGGGAATAAACATCTTTTCTAAAACGGTGAGAGGCGAAGAACCGCTTATTCTTATTATTGCCACACCGCCAGTTCCTGGAGCGGTGGCTATTGCCGAAATATTATCGTTTATCATAGCATCCTTTAAAAATTTGTTTTATGGTATAATTTTAGTTTATACCATAAAATTATTATAACATAAAAATTTAATACTTGCAACTATCAATGGGTACTTTTTAAGGTAGAATAACTTAAATTTGATTTGTAAAAAAATATATTGAATATCGTTCAAGATTTATTAAATTTAATAAAATAGCGCAGAGAAAATAATATTTCTCTGCGCGCATTAAGCAAAAATTATTATTCTTTACCGTCCCAACAATAAGTGCAAAGCTTTTCGTAAGAGAGATTAGTGGATTCCACTAAATCCTCTAAATGAGGAAATTTTAACGAGCTAAACTTCATCCTTTTGCAAATTTCGTTTACCATTGCCTCGTATTTTTCGCTTTGAGGGTTGCAATATTGCTTTAAGGTTTCTTCGTCCGCTTCCTTACCTTCAAGCTCGGCAATAACTCTGCGAGCAATTAAGTCCATCTCGCTGGTGGAGCGGGAGAAATTTAAATATTTACAGCCGAAAAGAATAGGCGGACAAGCCGTTCTTACATGCACCTCTACCGCACCGCTTTCGTATAAAAATTCGGCGGTTTCGCGAAGCTGAGTTCCTCTTACGATAGAGTCGTCAATTAAAATTAAGCTTTTATCCTTTATTAAATCGTGAATAGGAATAAGCTTCATTTTAGCAATTAAGCTACGCGCGCTTTGTGTGGGGGGCATAAACGAACGGGGCCAAGTGGGCGTGTATTTAATAAAGGGGCGAGCGTAAGGTATGCCGGACTCGTTTGCGTATCCTATTGCGTGAGCAATACCCGAATCGGGAACGCCTGCAACGAAGTCGGCTTTTACACCCTTGTCGCGCTTAGCCAAGCACCTACCGCAAGTGTTGCGCATTTTTTCAACGGATAAGCCTTCGTAGGAGGATGAAGGATAACCGTAATAAACCCAAAGGAATGTACAAATTTTCATATCCTTGCCGGGAGCAACGAGTGTAGTTACGCCTTGGGGAGTAATTGCTACGATTTCGCCAGGGCCAAGCTGTCTGCTTTCTTTATAGCCCAAATTTAAAAATGCAAAGCTTTCGAAGCTTGCGCAAAAGGCGTCTTCTTTTTCGCCGATGGAAATGGGCGTTCTGCCAAGCTTGTCCCTTGCGGCGTAAATTGCCTTGGGCGTTAAGATTAAAATGCTAAGCGAGCCTTCTATAATCTCTTGCGCATAGCGAATACCTTCGATAAAATTTTCTTTTTGGTTTATTATTGCCGCAACGAGCTCGGTTGCGTTAATTTCGCCGTTTTGCATTTCGAAAAAGTGAACCTTATCGGAAATAACGGTATCTAAAATGCTTTGGCTATTATTGATAATACCAACTGTGGTAATAGCGTACGTGCCATGATGAGAACGAACTAAAATAGGCTGTGCTTGATAATCGGAAATACAACCTATGCCCATATTTCCCTTCATATAGTTTACTTCTTTTGTAAACTTTGTTCTAAAGGGGGCGTTTTCGATATTATGGATTGCCCTATCAAAACCGCTTTCTTCGCTATATACGGCAAGCCCTGCACGGCGAGTGCCGAGGTGAGAGTGATAGTCCGTTCCAAAAAATACGTCTAAAACGCAATCTTGCTTAGAAGCTACGCCAAAAAAACCGCTCATTTAAAACCTCTTAAAATAGAATTCGACTTTATAAGTATAACACAATTTAACAGCCTTTTCAAGTGATTGAACCAAATAGATAATTTTATAGATTAAATAATTAGAAAGATAATTTTTTGTTAATTACTTGCAAAAGACGCTTATATATAAATTTAAAATAAATTAAAAGCCCTGCAAAAATTACTTTACGCAGGGCTGGTTTTTTATTGAATTTTATATAAAAATATGAAGTGTTTGCCACATATTATGCGCTCAATTTAAAAACCGAAAATTTTATCGGCAACTTCCCTTATGCGCTTTTCGGTAACCTTTATATCGTCTGCTCCCTTAACGATTTCTACCCTTTCCGTATCCTTTAAAAGCTCGAAGGCTTCGAAATATTTTTGTCTAATCTTTTTCATTGATTCTAATTTTTCGTACCTATCAGAAGCACCCCTTGCCTTAATTCTTTCTATCGTAACCTCGGGGGCGACGTCAATAAAGATATTTACGTCGGGCTTTAACGCTTCGGCGCTTAATCTATTTGCGTCGATAACCCAATTCATATCCATAAACGCGCCGTGATATGCGTAGGAAGATAAATAATACCTATCGCACAAAACGGTTACGCCGGAATTTATTTTTTCGATAAGCCCGCACTTTGCGTTATATAAATGGTCTAACCTATCGGCAACGAAAAGCCCTGCGATAGTTTTATCGTCCGTTTCTATTCTGCCGGATAAGCATTGACGAATAAGCGAGCCAAAAGGGCTATCGGTGGGTTCGAAAGTGGTATAACAAGGTATGCCCTTTAAGGTTAAATATTTATATAAAAGCTTGATTTGCGTTGATTTACCACTTCCGTCAATTCCTTCAAAAACGATAAACTTTCCCTTTGCCATAAGGTTTACTCCTTTATAAAACTATTACCGTAAAAGTATAGCATTTTAAATTGCATTTGTCAATGGTAAAAACTTGGGGGTGGAAAAATTAAGATAAAAAGCATTAACAAATTGCTATTGACTTTACAGATAAAATATTATATAATATTTTTAATATAAGCTCGCGCCGTAAATAAAGCATACGGCTACGTCTTAATATAAACAAAGGATACAAGATATGTACACGGATATTTTTAAAAATTACGAAGCGTTTTACAATATGGTGCTTTCCTCCACCATAATGGGCAACGCCCCCCAGCCCGACCTTGATAGGGACCAGTACGAAATTATTAATTTTATCGGCAAAGCGTACAAGCTTTCTGCCCCCCTTATTAAAAAGTGCTTACAAGTAATTAAGAGCCAGCTTGCAGAAATTGCGCTTAATTCCGATAGGCTTGCCGTATATTCTGAAAGGCGTTACGACGAGATGCTTTCGGAAACGGACGTAATTGCCGATATTAAATGCGACGTGTTATCTAAGCTTGAAAATATTTATAATAACCCCGACGCAGGCGTTAACCCCGGTTGGTTTGATTATAGCCATTATAAGTCTTACGACTCCTTCGTAAGATTTGCAAAAATAGAATCGGCAGGCGCAAGCGGAAACGTTATTGCTACGAGGCAAGCGGGAATTTTAAAGCTTTTAGGAATAGGTTCGTCAAAGGATATTGCCTATGCAATTAAAAGATTTACTCAATGCGCGCTTTGGGGAGATATACCTTCGATATACTATCTTGCATACGCCTACAAGCTTAATAAGGACGAAAAGACGAGCAATATTTTTACGGAGGTTGCCTATCTTTGCGAACGCTATTTAAAGTGTGGCTGTACCGTTCTTGACGACGAGGTTAAAAAGCAATTTAGCGAGGACGCCACCGCTTATTACGTTTATATTTCTACTATCGTACAAGACGTAGTTTACGCTTACAATAAGAAGAATATAGACTTTTCGTTTGTAGAAGCTATATCAAGCAAAACGCTTACCTACTACGAAATTATGAACTACATAAACAACTACGAAAGAAAAGAGTGGAAAAACGTTACCAACAGCGTAGAAAAGCCCGTTAAGAGCTTGGGATTTATTTAAGGAGCGCAAAAAATGAAAAATATTTCGGCAATAGAGCGTATTAGACGCAAGTATATAGACGAATATCTTGAAAGCGGAAAAAAGATAAATTATTCCGAGCTTTCGAAAAAAGACGGCGTTACAACGGTTTTATATAAGGACTTGCCCAACACGGAAATTACGGGATATCCCTTTGCGAGCGATTACGTTTCGCCGGACGGCAAGGCTTATTCTATGCAGGAATTTACCACCCTTTCGCAAGAAGAAAAGAAGGCCTGCGAGTTAAGATATTACTATCTTCCCTTCTCGCACGAGCTTTACGTTGGCACTACGGGTAGCGGTAAAACCACGGGTTGTATTGAACCGCAGTTAAGGGCTATTTCTTCACAAAAAAATAAGCCGAATTTGTTTTTAACGGACCCCAAGGGCGAGCTTTTTGACAGAAACGCAAAGCACTTGCAAGATTGCGGTTATAAAACCTATATTTTAAACTTTAAGGATTTAATCCGCTCGGACAAATGGAATCCTTTAACTGAGCTTTACGAGCTTAAAATAAAGATTAGAGATATTGGCAAAGGCTGGGAAATTAAGGATTTTGGCGACGAAAAGCCTAAAAACCTTGTAATGGGCGAGCCCCGTGAAGACGGAATGTATATTTGCTACAACGGTATGGCGTTTATGGATAACGCCGATTTAGATAGGTACCTTGAATTTGAAAAGGACTTTTTAGAAGCTGAAATAGACGGACTTATTAACCAGTTTGCCCATATGTTTATTTCCGTTCAGTCAACGAGAGATCCTTCGTGGGAATACGGTGCGCAAGATTTGTTAAAGGGTATTTTGCACTGTATGTTAGAGGACGCCGTGGACGAAAATTCCGGCTTTACCGCCGATATGATGACCATTAAAACCATACAGGATTATTACGTTGCGTTAAAGACGCCCATTATTGGCGGAAGAGAATCTTTAAGCGACAGCCCCTTGCTAATAGGTAAGCCTAAAAAATGCGAGCTTTTAATGAGTACTGCGCTTAACAATGCAAGCAATACTATGAAAAGCTATTGCGGTGTGTTTGACGGCGCAATTAAGGATTGGTTCCAAGGACATATTTTTGCCCTTACTACGGGGAACACCATTGATATAAACACCGACGAGCCTTTTGCAATTTTTGTAGTAACGAGAGATTACGAAAAGAGCGACTTTAAGGTTGCGGGGCTTTTTATCGACTGGGTTTACAGAAAAATGCTTGAAAAAGCCGAAAGAGAAAAGAACACCCGCCCCCTTCACTTTTTGTTGGACGAGTTTGGCAATATACCCGAAATTAAGGATTTAGAAAATAAAATTGCTACCTCGAGATCAAGGGGAATTTGGTTCCACCTTGCAGTTCAATCGTATAAGCAAATTGACGTTGTGTATAACGAACAGCGCTCGGTTATTATAAGAGATAACTGCAACGCGCAAATATTTTTGGGCGCACAAAACAGAGCCACCAAAGAAATTTTTGCAGAAGAGTGCGGTATGCACAGCATACCCACGCTTGAATCGGAGCTTAACCCCACGAACAACTCCATTTGTCAAGCACCGCTCGTGCCAGTTTCCGAGCTTGATTTAATTAAGCCGGGCAATATGTATATTAAAAGATTGTATTTGCCCGTGATAACCTCGCAGTTTATAAGAAGCTACGTTGCGGCTGAAAAGGGCGATTATAAAGACTTCTTTAATTCCGAAGGCTTAAAAAATTGTTCGCCCGTTAACGTTTCTACCTTTACGGGTGATAGATTTACTTTTGCAAAGCTTTTTGAAAAACAAAAGGAAAAGGAAAGTCCCTTCTCATCATTTTTTAACGATTAAAAATAAAAGATTAGCCCAGCCAAATTTTTGGCTGGGCTATAAAATTATTCCGCTGATTTAAAGTTATATAAGGGTTTAATGATTTTTAAAATTTTAACCGTTGGGC
The DNA here is from genome assembly GCA_015069485.1 of Clostridiales bacterium. Lineage (GTDB taxonomy): Bacteria > Bacillota > Clostridia > Christensenellales > Borkfalkiaceae > Coproplasma. Next base: position 7,101 of record SVIM01000031.1, read on the forward strand.
TTATTAAGCTTAAAATTTCTTGCATAGGCTTATACGCCATAGGGGATTCGTCTATGGTTGAAAGGTTTGCCGTCGTGGTATATATGCCCTGCATTTGACTTAAATACTCCTCCTCCGTTAAAAGCTTTTTCGCATCCCCACGGCTTAATAATCTGCCTGCGCCGTGCGGGGCGGAGTTGTTCCAATCGTCGTTGCCCAAGCCTTCGGCAATTATACAGCCGTCGCGCATATTCATAGGAATAAGCACTCGTTCGCCCATATGCGCAGGGATAGCACCCTTTCTTATAATATTATCTTCGCCGATAAAGTTGTGGATAGTTTCAAATATTTTAAAGCGGAAAACCTTTAAAAACTTTAAAATGCTTTCGGCGATATCTTCACGGTTTCGTTGAGCGAACACCTGACATATTCGCATATCGTGCAAATATTTTTGCATATCGTTTGCTTGTAAAAAGCACAAATGGTCGGGCGTTTTAGATTGTTCGGAAAACTGCTCGGTAAGCTTAATTAGCGCGTCGGGAATTTCTGCTTGTCTTCCGCTTGCCTTATATTCTTCAATAATTTTGTTTCTGTCTTCTAAAGAAGCGGTTTTACAATTATGCACGGCAAGCTTTTGATAAATATTGCAAACCTGCTTACCTAAATTGCGCGAGCCCGTATGAACGACGAGATATTTTGCGCCGTCTTCATCTGCGTCTACCTCGATAAAATGGTTACCACCGCCTAAAGAGCCGATTGAGCCTAAAATTCTGGGCATATCGGTAAGTTGGTTTTTACAGTATAGCGAATTTATTAAATCTTCCCCGCGGGAACGCTTATGCACGGCGCTACCTGCAGGTATATTGTTTTTAATAAATTTGTCGAGCTCGGCAAAATCAATATCGATATTTCCCATTTCGCAGGTTAGCATACCGCAACCGATATCAACGCCGATTACATTAGGGACTATTTTATCGCTAAAGGTTGATGTAAAGCCCACTACGCAACCTATACCTGCGTGGACGTCGGGCATTATTCTAACCCTTTGCCCCTTAAACGCAGGCTGGGACAATATAGTATAAATTTGATTTAGCGCACCGGGCGCAACGGTGGGCGAAAATATTTTTAAATCCTTCATAAAATCACTTAATTAAAGCATAGTTAGGGGGCAATTATAAAAATTAGTTAACTTCGTTTTTAACGCAATCGGGGCAAACTCCAACGAAGTTGAGCTCGGTAGAATAAATTTTATACCCCTTTTGCTGCGTTGCGCTTAAAAGCCCGTCTAATTCGCTTAAAAATATATCGCATACCCTTCCGCAATCGGCGCAGAACATATGGGCGTGAGGAGCCATACGGGCGTCGAAGCGGGCGTCGTTATCCGTTATAGAAATTTTTTTTATGCTTCCGCTTTCGGCATACTGCGCAAGCACCCTAAAAACGGTTGCCCTGCTTATAGTAGGGTTTTGGCTATGTAGAGATTCGAATAACTGCGACGCCGTAGGATGGTCGGCACATTTAAGCGCGTCTATTATAATTTGCTTTTGTTTTGTATTTCTTACTTGCTTCATATTTTTCCTTATTAATATTTAGTATCAATAATATTATATATAATTAACAAATTATTGTCAACTGTTTTAAATAAAAAATTGTTATGCGCACTTTTTTCTATTTAACGCTTGCAAAAATATGCAACAATATGTAAAATATTATTGGAGAGAAATTTATGTTTAATATAGTATTAGTAGAACCTGAAATTCCGCAAAACACGGGAAATATAGTAAGAACTTGTGCCGCTACCGGTTGCAAGCTTCACCTTGTTCGCCCTTTGGGCTTTGAAGTTAGCGACAAGTATTTAAAGCGCGCTGGGCTTGATTATTGGAGCGCGGTAGAAATTTATTATTACGATAGCTTTGACGAAGTAGTTAAGGCATATCCCCACTCCAATTTTTATTATTTGACGACGAAAGGAAGAAAAAGACATAGTGATGCGACTATTGCGCAAGGCGACTTTTTCGTATTTGGAAAGGAGTCGAAGGGGCTTGACGAGGAGCTTTTAAAGGCGCACCCTGACGAGTGCTTGAGAATTCCTATGATAGACGAAACGAGAAGCTTAAACCTTTCAAATTCAGTTGCAATAACCGTTTACGAGGGGTTAAGACAGTTAGATTTTGAAGGCTTTAAGGTTAAAGGCGAGCTTCATAGGCTTAAATGGGAAAATTAGGGCTTTACAATTACAAAGTTTTGTTGTATAATATATTTATAAAGTGCTATGGAAATAAAAAAAATTGTAGTTGCAAGTGGCAACGCCGGAAAAATTAAAGAAATTAAAAGCATTTTTAGCAGTTATGAAATTGCTTCAATGAAGGATTTAGGCTTTTGCGAAGAAGTTGAGGAAACGGGCGTAACCTTTAAGGAAAACGCTTATATTAAGGCAAAAGCCGTTGCTTTGGCTTTAAACCTACCTACCCTTTCGGACGATTCGGGATTGTGCGTGGACGCGTTAGACGGCGCACCAGGAGTTTTTTCGGCAAGGTTTTCCGGTAAAGGCGACAAGGGCAATAGAGAGCTACTTTTAAAAAAGCTTGAGGGCGACGAAAACAGGTCGGCTTATTTTGAAAGCTGCGTATGCTTATATTTGCCCGACGGAACGGCTATTTTTGGCGAAGGTAAAACCTTTGGAAAAATTATGCACGAGGAGTCCGGCACGAACGGCTTTGGCTACGACTGTATTTTTTATTCAAACGATTTACAAAAGGGCTTTGGCGAAGCTTCTGATCAAGAAAAAAATGCAGTTTCGCATAGATATAGGGCTCTTTGCGATTTAAGAAATAAGTTGTAATAAGGCTATGAAAAAAATTATAGTAGTTTCGGACAGCCACGGAAACTGGGCGGTTTTTGATAAGATAGACAGAATTTTTTTAGAAAGCGACTATATTTTTCACCTTGGAGATTATTCTACCGACGGCGGTTTTATTGCAAAAAAATACCCTGACAAAACTTTTTTGTAAACGGAAATTGCGACGGCCCGTTTGCAGTTGGCGAAAGGGAAATTATAACGGAGATTGAAGGCGTTAAAATACTTGCTTGCCACGGCCATAATTATTCTGTTAAAAGTGGAATTGATAGGCTACTATACCGCTGTGAAGAGCTTGGATGCCAGCTTGCGCTTTACGGCCACACGCATATTCCGCAGATAGATGAGTATAAAAACATAACCCTAATTAACCCCGGCTGTTTAAGCAGATTTGGGCAAAACAGTTATTGTTATATCGTTATAAACAACGGCAAAACCGTTGCTAAAATAGTAGAAATTTAAAGTGAGGTTTTTATGAAACTTAAAAGAGCTTTAAGCGTTTTTATCGACAATTTTAAAACATCGTATAAATTGCTTTTATACAAGCTGATAGTTTTGGTTGTATTCAGCCTGTTATATACTGCAATAATTTACCCCGTAATTTTTCATCTTTTAGATTCTAGCGAATTTAACGCCCTTTACGATTCGGCTATGGCGTTCGTCGAACAGTTTTTAAACGGACATATGGAAGAATTAAGCCAGCTTTCGATAACCGTTAAAGAAAATTTTGAAGCCTTTATGATTCTTGTTGGAAGCATGACGGGTAACATTATTTGGGGCGTTATATTGCTTTTCGTAATATTTATCGTGCAAAACTTCTTTTTTGATTTAGGTAATTTTACGACTGCGGCAATTATTAACGACAAAATGACCTTGCAAGCAAAGTCCCCCTTTATTCACACCTTTATTAAAAACTTTAACAAGGCTTGCGTATTCGCCGCAATATATGCGCCGATTAACGTGCTTTTTAATACGGTAGTTATTATTTTAAGCTATCTCCTCTTCTTCTTTGCACTTTCGTTTTTACCTATAATCGTGCAAATAGTTGCTTTTACCGCTACGGTAATATTTGCAGTATCATTTAAAAAGACGCATATTGCAGGCTGGTTACCTGCGGTAATTTCCGGCAAGATGAAGGTTTTTGAAGGACTTAAATACGCGTTAAAGATGCCCGGTAAAAACCGTTGGATAGTAACATCTGACTTTATCGTTTTAAACCTCGTTATTATGGCTTTAGTCGTTGCTTCGGCTGTATTTACGCTTGGCGCAGGCACTATTTTGGCCGTGCCCGCAGCTACGATTATTTTATATTCGTATAAATTCGTATTCTACTTTACTGAAAACGACGCAAAATATTTCACCGACGAAACTACCATAGTTAAGCCTAAAAAGGAACATAAGCTTACGCGTGAGGAATTTTTTAAGGGTGAACAATAAGTTAATTTAGCCTTATAACATACCGTTTTTAAAAAAATTCAAAAAAATTGCAAACTATTTTTAAAATCCCTCTTTACAAAGGGGGATTTTTATTATATAATTATTTATGACATATTATATAATGTGTTAAAAATTATATAATGCGAATTATTATACACATTTCTTTACGCTACGAGTTAGGAGGATTTATGGATTATAAGCAACTTTTTGAAGCGTGGATTAGCGACGATAGACTTAACGCAGAAGGCAAGGCTGAGCTTGAATCAGTTAAAGATAATTTAGAAGAAGTTGAATATCGCTTTGGCGCAGAGCTTGAATTTGGCACTGCAGGCATGCGCGGAATTATTGGCTACGGTACGAATATGATGAATATTTATACTGTAAAAAGAGCGAGCCAAGGCCTTGCGGAATTTATTAAATCGCTTGGTGAAGCAGCTTGCAAGCGCGGTGTAGCTATTTCGTACGATACGAGATTAAAGTCTGACGAATTTGCAAGAGCTACCGCTGAAGTGCTTGCGGCAAACAATATCGTTTCTTACCTTTATACGGAAGTTCATCCCGTACCTATGCTTTCGTTTGCCGTGCGCGATTTAAAAACGGTTGCCGGCGTTATGATAACCGCCTCCCACAACCCTAAGCAATACAACGGCTATAAGGTTTACGGCGAAGACGGCGCTCAAATGAGCCCCGAAGATACCAAGGTGGTAGTTGCTTCCATAAATAAAATTACCGATTATTTAGGCGTGCCCTCCCCTACGGCAGAGCAAATTAAAAAGTATATTAAAAAGGTGCCTTCAAGCGTTGATAGACATTATTATAAAGCGCTTACAAAGCTTACCCTTTCTAAAAAGGCAGTTAAGGCTTGCGGTAAAGATTTAAAGCTTGTTTATACCCCCGTACACGGCTCGGGCTATATTCCCGTTACTACTATTTTAAAGAAAATAGGCATTAACGCAACCGTAGTTGAAGCGCAAAAGAATAAAGACCCTGAATTTTCTACCGTAGCCGTACCCAACCCCGAATATAAAGAAACTTTGGAAATGGGTATTAAGCTTGCAAACAGAATAGGCGCAACCGTTGTGTTTGGTACTGACCCCGATAGCGATAGACTTGGCGTTGCTGTTAAAAATAAAGAAGGCGAATTTGAAGCACTTTCCGGTAACCAGGTTGGCATTTTGCTTTTAGATTACGTTTTAACCAGACTTGCTGAAGACAAAGCTCTTCCCTCAAACGCTGCGGTAGTAAAATCCTTCGTAACTACCGGTATGGCAAAGGCTATTTGCGCAAAATTCGGCGTTACGCTATACGAAGTGCCCGTAGGCTTTAAATTTATTGGCGAAAAGATTAAGCTTTGGGAAAAGGACAATTCCCACACCTACGTTTTCGGCTTTGAAGAAAGCTGCGGTTATTTAAGAGGCACGCACGCAAGAGATAAGGACGCCGTAGTTGCTTCTATGCTTTGCGCTGAAATGGTTTGCTATTATACCTACAAGGGAACTACCGTATTTGACCGCTTAAACGCAATTTACAATACCTACGGCTACGTTGCAGATAAAAACGTTTCCATCCAATACAAGGGCCTTAACGCAATGAAGGAAATGAACGCCGTAGTTGATGGATTAAAGAGCAAAACGGTAGAAAGCTTTGATATTTATAAGGTTTCAAGCATCCGCGATTATTCCAAGAATTTAAAGAAGGACGTTGTAACCGGCGAAGTTAGCGAAATCGGCTCTCCCCTTACCAACTGCGTATATTACGAGCTTGAAAACGGAAGCTTTATTTGCGTAAGACCTTCCGGCACGGAACCCAAGCTTAAAATTTATTATTCGGTTAAAGCCAACAACAAGGCTGACGCAGATATGGCTATGGGCAAGATGCAAGCAGCCGTTGAAGAGCTTTTAGAATCGTTAAAATAATTTTTATAACACGAAGTCCGCTTAATTAAAGCGTATCGCCCCGCAAATTTTTGCGGGGCGACTTTTTATAATATTAATATTAATATTAAAATTAAGAAAAAAACAACTCCCCGCAGATACGGGGAGTTTATTTTTAAATACCTATCCAAAGCCAAATTAGTAAATATAGAAATGCGCCTACGCCTAAAATTACCATAAAAAGCGGAAGCATTGCGGCAAACGCACCGCGTACCATTGCCCAATATTCTTTACGGGTGACCTTTGGCATTTGGTTTTGATTTTTACCTTTGCCGTTACTATTGCGGGAAGGATCGTACCAACGAAAGCCTTCTACGTTCATATTAGCTATTGTAGTTTCGGTATCTAAATCGTCTTGTGGCTGTTTTTTTGCCATTTTTATTTTCCTTTTTTCTTAAAAAGAGCAATAATTTTATCGATAGTGTTTGCTTTAAGCTTTGCAAAGAAGGTTTTAGGCTCTTCTTCAACTACTTGCGCTTCCTTTATTAAAAGCTCTTCGTATTCCTTAATATATTGTGCTTCTTCCTCTTCCGTATTATACAAGTGGCAAGCACAGAAGTGTCCTTTTTCCACCTCTTTAAATTTGGGTTCTATTTTACCGCAAATTTGCTTACAGCTTTCGCAACGAGTGTGGAATTTACATCCCTTAGGGGGATTAACGGGTGAAGGAATATCGCCTTTTAATATTATTCTATTCATCTTAACGTGAGGATCGGGAACCGGCACGGCAGAGAATAACGCTTTTGTGTAAGGATGCAAGGTGTTGTTGAATATTTGTTCCTTTTCGCCGTACTCCATCATATTGCCAAGATACATAACGCCGATTTCGTCGGAGATGTGCTTAACGACGGATAAGTCGTGAGAAATAAACAAATAAGTTAAGCCAAGGTTTTTTTGCAAATCCTTAAGCATATTGATTATTTGCGCTTGAATAGATACGTCGAGCGCAGAAACGGGTTCGTCACAAACAACGAGCTGAGGCTTTAAAGCAAGCGCCCTTGCTATACAAATACGCTGACGCTGACCACCAGAGAATTCGTGGGGGTAACGCTCGAAGTAATGGGGCTGAAGTCCGCACATCTTCATTACGTCTAAAACGTATTCACGGTAATTTTCCTTTTTTACCAAGCCGTGCTCTAAAGCGGCTTCGCCGATAATTTCACCCACGGTTAAACGGGGAGAAAGGCTTGCGTAAGGGTCTTGGAAAATCATTTGCATATTGGGACGAAGCTTATCAAAATCCTTTTCGGGAATATCCGAAACCTTTTGACCGTTAAACCATACTTCGCCGCCTGTTACGTCGTAAAGGCGCAAAATAGTTCTGCCCATCGTAGTTTTTCCGCAACCGGATTCGCCTACGATACCTAAGGTTTTGCCCCTTTTAAGCCTAAACGAAACGCCGTCGACTGCCTTTAGCGACCTTATGGGCTTACCTAAAAGAGTTTTTTCAATTACGAAAAATTTTTGAAGGTTTTTAACTTCAAGGATAATATCTTCGCCGTTTTCTACGGCAAGGCTTTTATTTTCTTCCATCAGTTATTACCTCCTTGCATTTCGTTATAAAGATAACACGATACGCTGTGCGTTTCGGTTACTTTTACAAGGCCGGGGTATTCGCCTGCGCATTCGGGCTTACAACGCTCGCATCTGTCGCGGAAGTAGCAATAGTTAGGCATATTAATAGGGTTAGGAACAAAGCCGGGGATGCAGTAAAGCGAGTCAACGTTGCCGTCAACGGTGGGCTTACTTTTTTGAAGACCTATGGTATAAGGGTGCAAAGGTCTATCAAAAATATCTTCCGCCGTACCCATTTCAATAATTTTGCCTGCGTACATTACTACGACGAAGTCAGCCATTTCTGCAACTACACCCAAGTCGTGCGTAATTAACATTATGCTTCCGTTAATTTTCGTTTTAATTTCCTTTAATAAGTCAAGGATTTGCGCCTGAATAGTAACGTCGAGTGCCGTGGTAGGCTCGTCCGCGATAATAAGCTTGGGGTTGCATAAAAGCGCCATAGCAATCATAACTCTTTGACGCTGACCACCGGAAAGCTCGTGAGGGAATTTTTTATAAACGGTTTCGGTATCGGAAAGGCCAACGAGCTCGAGCATTTCTAAGCTTCTTGCCTTTGCGCCTTCCTTGCTAATACCTTCGATATGCAAAAACGCTACTTCGTCAAGCTGGTTACCGATAGTGAAAACGGGGTTAAGAGAAGTCATAGGTTCTTGGAAAATCATAGAAATTTCTCTACCACGAATACCGCGCATTGCCTCGGTAGGCATCTTTGCGATATCGTAAACCTTTTCTTCTCGCTTATACATATAACCGCCCAACTCGTTCTTTTTAATGATGGGCTTACCCTTTGCATCTAACTTAACCTTTTCTTCTCCGTTTACAACTTCGGTTTCGTAAACGGGGATTTTTTTGCCCTTTTCGTCAAGCACCAAGGCGTTGGTTTTAAAGCGGATAGAACCGTTTACGATTTGTCCACTAGGGGCTTGTACGAGCTGCATTAATGAAAGGGAGGTTACGCTTTTACCGCAACCTGATTCCCCTACTACGCCTACGGTTGAGCCTGCGGGGATATTAAAGGTTACACCGTTAACAGCCTTTACCGTACCTGCGTCAGAGAAGAAATAGGTGTGTAAATTTTCAAATTCAACGACGTTATTGTCGTCCTTCATTTCAGTTAAAAATTCAGATTCGTCAACCTTTCTCTTTTTACGCTTTTCGTAATACTTTATTGCTTTAGAATTTTCTTTTGCAATACGACGAGATTCGGCGCCCGATATATAATGTTTATTATCTTTTTTATCTGCCATCGTGCTACCTCTTCATCTTCGGATCGAACGCATCTCGCAAACCGTCGCCAACAAAGTTAAACGCCAAAATTGCAAGCGTTATGCAAATTCCGGGAGGAATCCAGAAGTTAGGATAGTTTGAAAGATATTCGTATTTAGTTGCGTACTGAATCATACCACCCCAAGTTGCTTCACCTAAAGGTGCGCCGAGTCCTAAATAGCCGAGCGTTGCTTCGGTTAAAATTATCGAGCCTAAGCCAAGCGTCATTGAAACGATAAGCTGAGGAAGCACGTTGGGTATTAAGTGCTTAAATATTTTTCTGCCCGTGGAAAGACCGGAGCATTTTGCCGCAAGCATAAATTCCTGCTCACGCAAGGAAAGAATTTGCCCGCGCACTAATCTTGCCGTACCTGCCCAACCTATTAAGCATAGGAACATCATTATTACGTATAGCTTGAATATACCGTCTAATATGTCGAACTGTTCCGAAAGTCCGTCTAGCGTAGCAGATAGAATTAGCATTATAGGAATTTGCGGTATGCAATATAAAATATCGACTATACGCATTATTATTTGGTCTACCCAGCCACCGAAATACCCGGCAAGACCGCCTAATACAACGCCTATAAGCGTTTCTATAATAATTACGACGAAGCCGATTGTAAGCGAAATTCTACCGCCTTCTAAAAGACGAGTAAAAATATCTTGACCTAATTCGTCCGTGCCAAGCCAATGCTTTAACGAAGGGTCGTTATTTTCGTTAACTTCGGGCATTTGCTCGGTTATTATAAAGGATTGATAGGTTTCGCCGTCAACCGTATATGTAATTTGTTCAATGTATACGGTGGGCTTATAATCTTCACCCGATTTATCTACTACGTTGTTTTTCCAAGGTGAAAATAAAGGACCGATAAAAGATATTAAGAACAACACGATAAGCGTTACTAAACCGATAACGGAAAGCTTAGAGCGGAAAAAGCGCTTTAAAACCGTCATTCCGGGGGAAAGGGTTTTTACCCTATCGGTAAGATTTTCGCCGTGAAGATCCTCGTAGCTTTGATTTTCGTTTTCTTTTTGCTCCACGGAAGTCTCGGTAGTTTCGAGTTCTTCGGGAATATTAACGTTTTTTTCTTCCATAAGATTTCTCCTTAAGTACCGAGTTTTACACGGGGGTCAACTACCGCGTACATAATATCCGTTAAGAATATGCCTACGATAGTAAGAAGTGCGATAAACATATTATAGCCCATTATAAAGGGAATATCACCCTTTTGAAGTGCTTGATATGCAATGTTGCCGATACCGGGAATACCGAATACCTGTTCAGTTATCATTGCGCCACCGAAAAGTCCCGGCAACGTGCCCGCAAGCATAGTTACCAAGGGAATTAAGGTGTTGCGGAATACGTGCTTGTAGATAACCTTATTTTCGGAAAGTCCCTTTGCCCTTGCCGTACGGATATAGTCTGCGTTTAAAACCTCTAACGTGTTAGTACGGGTATAGCGCAAAAGTGAACCGATAGAAAGCAATACGAGCGTTACCATAGGAAGCACGAGGTGTAACAATAAGTCGCCAATATCAGCAAAGCTTGAAATTTCGGCAGGTAAACCGCCACTAGGTAATAAGCCGAGTTCGTCAGAGAATATTTTAATTAAAATATTTGCAAAGAAGAACGTAGGGAAGGAAATACCTACCATTGTAAGGAAGGTTACGGTATAGTCGAGCTTACCGTATTGATTAACTGCGCATTTAATGCCAAGGGGTATTGCTATTATAAGCTGTAAAATAAGCGATACTAAGGAAATTAAGAAGGAAATGTGCATGTTTTGGAAAATAACTTCCTGTACGGGACGGTTAGCGTAAGACCAAGAATTACCCCAGTCGCCAACGACGAACCTTGTAAGCCAATCCCAATAACCTTTTAAAATTCCTAAAAAGCTGTTATCGTGCAGATTATAATATTCTAACATTGTTTGAAGCAAATCCTCGTCGGCACCGACAAGCGTTGCGAACTTTTGTTCAACGAAGCTTGCCGGCATCATGCGTACAAGGAAATATATTAGTACAGATACCCCAAAGAGTATTAATATGGCGAGAAGAATTCTCTTTATTATATATTTTACCATTGTTTAACTCCTGTTGAGTTTTTACCTATTATACGTAGTTGAGTTCCCAAATTCTGTATAATACGCCTGCGTTAAAGTTAGGGTTTTGATTTATTGATTCAGAATCGATAACGGTTTTGTTGTAAGCAACTAAGTCGTTACGCTGATAGGTGGGAAGCTCTACTGCAAGGTCCATAATCAAGGTAAGACATTCAGCATAAATTGCAGTACGGGTATCTCTGTTAGACATTTCACGCGCTTCCATAATCTTGTCGCTGAGTTCGGTTATGATTTCATATTCATATTCGTAATCTTCGCTGGTGGGGTTTGCCTTAATTTCTTTATAGCCCCAGTTATTTACGGAAGTTGCAGTGCTGTCGATATGGTAGGTTTGGTACATATCAGGGTCGATACTCGTTGACCAAGCAGCCGCCCAAACCTGAAGTCCGCCACGGGTTAAGTCTACGAGTGCAGTTACGGAGTTTTTAACGGTAATTTTAAAGCCACAGTCTTCAAGGATAGATTTAGCGTCATTGAACATACCGTATGCAGGGTGGTCGGTAGTACCGCCTGCGATAGTAAA
>SVIM01000032.1 GCA_015069485.1 Clostridiales bacterium
ATTATACTACAAGTTGAAAAAAATTGCAATACCTTGTCCCAAATAGCGTGTTTTTAGGCAAACATTTATAAAATTATATATACTTTTACACGCAAAACTCAATTTTTTGCAACGTAAAAAAATTAGCAAACTATTAATATTTGCCGATTTATAAAAAATAAGCAGAAAAATTTGTAAAAAATGATTGACAGTAAATTTTTATTTTGATATACTTTTTAAGCATCTGAAAACGGTGTTTTAATTTAAGTAACTGCATTAGGCGAAGGAGGGTAGAAAAGGTATGTCAACCATTAAAGTAGGCGAAAACGAATCAGTTGAAAGCGCTCTTAGAAGATTTAAGAGAAAGTGTTCTAGAGACGGCATCATCGGCGATTTAAGAAAGAAAGAATTTTACGAATCTCCTTCCGTAAAGAGACGTAAAAAGGCTGAAGCCGCAAGAAAAAGAGGAAGAAACTAATTTAAGCAAGGTCTGCTGAACTAACAGTTCGGCGGACCTTTTTCCTTATAAAAAATGTCGAAAAAGCAAAATAAAGGGGGAAAAATGGAAGATTTAAAGCAACTTGCAAAAAAAGCTAAAAAACGGCTTAAAACGGACTTTTGGAGCAAAACTAAAACGCAAATTGACGAAAGCGCAAGGCTTGCCAAAGATAAGGGGCTTAACGAAAACAAAATAAAATCCTTTGTTGGGCAAAAGCTACAAAGCCACTTAAAGGGTGAAAAGGTGGATGAATTTTATTTAAAGGTAAAAAATTTGTTGGATAAGGAAGGGGAGGTTTCGGATGCGATAGGAAGGCTGACCGACCACGAATACTATGCAACACTTTCGTATGAAGAAAAGCAACGCTATAATTTAGAGCTTTCGGCAAAATATTTAAAGGCGCTTGAAAAGTATAGAAAAGAAAAGGAAATTTGCGTATAAACTTGTTTTTTAGGCGCACTTATGCTATAATGATTACTATGGACGAAATATTGGATAAACTAAACGAAGAACAAATTAAACCCGTAAAAGAGACGGAAGGCGCGGTGCTCGTTTTGGCAGGCGCAGGTAGCGGAAAAACCCGTGTTTTAACTTCACGCATTGCGTATATTTTGCGTGAAGGTCTTGCTTTGCCTTCACAAATTCTCGCCATTACCTTTACGAATAAGGCGGCGGGCGAAATGCGAGAAAGGGTTAATAAAACCGTAGAAGTTACTCGTAATATGTGGATTTGCACAATTCACTCTATGTGCGTGCGTATTTTAAGGGAATACGGTTCTAGTATAGGAATAAAGGATAATTTTTCCATTTACAGCGAAACGGAAAGAAACAACGTAATTAAAAAGGCCTTTCAGGAGCTTGACTTTGACGACGATAAGCTGTTAAAAAACGCAAAATTCCATATAGGTAACGCAAAAATGCTTGGGTTGGATCCCGACCAGTATGCAATAAAATACAAGGACGAATTCCGCATAAAGGATATAGTAAAGGTTTACGAGCTGTATAACGAGCATTTGGCGCAGAACAACGCCTTGGATTTTGACGACTTGCTTTTAAAAACCTTAACGCTTTTAAGGCGCGATAAAGAGGTTTTAGATTATCTTTCATCAAAATTCCGCTATATTTTAGTGGATGAATTTCAAGATACTAACGCGGTGCAATATAACATTATAAAGCTTCTTGCCTACAAAAACGGAAACCTTTTCGTGGTGGGCGACGACGACCAGTCTATTTACGGTTGGCGTGGGGCGGAAATTGAAAATATTTTACGCTTTGACAAGGATTATCCTAACGCGAAGGTTTATAAATTGGAGCGCAACTATCGTTCAACCAAGAGCATTTTAACGCTTGCAAACGCAATAATTAAAAACAACGGCACGCGCCATAAAAAAACGCTTTGGACGGAAGCGGAGGCGGGGACTAATCCTTCTTATTTTCAAGCCGACGAGGAATCGGGCGAAGCGTTATACGCCGCTAAAAATATTCTTTCGGCAGTCGGTCGCGGAGCAAAATATTCCGACTTTGCCGTGCTTATGCGCATAAACGCCTTAACCCGATCGTACGAACAGGAATTTACCAAATACGGAATTCCTTACAAGGTGTTCGGGGGATTTAAGTTCTATGAACGAAAGGAAATTAAAGACGTTTTAGCATACCTTCGCTTAATTTCTAACCCGTACGACGACGAGGCGTTAGAAAGAATTATAAACGTGCCCAAAAGAGGAATAGGCGGAAAAACCTTGCAGGTTATGTATGAATACGCCCAAGGCGCAAGCCTTTCTATGTACGACGCGGTGCTGGACGTGGACGAGCTTCCCTTAACGCAAGGGGCAAAGAAAAAGATTGAAGACTTTGGCGGTTTAATCAAAAAATTTGTAATTTCGTCCATAGATATGCCCGTTTCACAGCTCGTTCGTGAAGTTATAAACTTAACGGAGCTTCGCTCTGCATACGAGGATGGAACGGACGAGGGTGATTCAAAGCTTGCCAACCTTGACGAATTCGTTGCCTCGGTGGACGATTTCGTTCGCCTAAATCCCCAGGCGACCTTGGACGAATATTTAAGCCAAATAACCCTTTATTCCGATACTGACGAAATGGACGAAAGCGAATACGTAACGCTTGCAACCATACACTCCGTAAAGGGGTTGGAATTTGAAAACGTATTTATTTGTGGGCTTGAGGACGGTATTATGCCCTCTTCAAGGGCGGAAGCGGACGCAAAGCAAATGGAAGAAGAGCGCAGGCTTATGTACGTTGCTATAACGAGAGCGAAAAAAAGGCTGTGGTTAACGCGCTCTAAATCGCGCTATTTATACGGACATAGAGATATTACAAAAACCTCCAAATTCGTGCAAGAGCTTTCTAAGGAGCTTGGCATAAGGGAAGAGGTGCGCTCGCCGTTAGGTAGCTACGGCTCTGGCTTTGGCGGAGGCTATTCTTCAAATTACGGCTACGGACAAAAGAAAAGCGGAGGGTATTCAAATTATTCAGATTACGAAGATTTTGGCTATCAGTCGGACGAGTATTCCAAGCCACAAAAGTCGATAAATAACGCATACTATGGGGGCAATTCTTCATCTAACGGCGCAAAATCGGGCTATGGCGGATACGGCTCTTCATACCAAGGCAATAAAAGTGGCGGTAGCTACGGTGGCTTTGCGCAAGGCTCGTACAATAACGGATACAAGTCGTCTTCCGGTGGATTTGCAAGGAGTTCACCCCTTCAAAAAAGTACCACTAATCAGGTAAAAAATGCTTTTGGCTCATACGGAGCTTCTTCGCAAAACAGTAAAAACACCCCCAAATATGCCGTAGGTAACAAGGTTAAGCACCCTAAGTTTGGCGTTGGTACGGTTGTTGCTATTAAAAACGGTGGCGCAGTAATTAACGTCGCCTTCGACGGGCAGGGAATTAAGGAGCTTTCGGCATCGCTTGCTCCCCTTACTCTTTTAAGCTAGGTGAATTATGACGAGAATGCGATATTTAATAAATACCCTTAATAAATGGGCTTACGAATATTACGTTTTAGATAATCCTTCCGTTTCCGATAGGGAATACGATAAGCTTTACGACGAGCTTTTGGAATTAGAAAGGGATACCGGCGTGGTGGAATTCGATAGCCCCACAAGGCGAGTTGGCGGCGAGCCGATAAAGGGCTTTGAACGGCACGAGCATATTTCAAGGCTTTATTCTTTAGATAAATGTGTTTCGAGGGAAGGGCTTTCAGCCTTCTTTAACCGTATTAAAAAGGTCGTTAATTCGCCCATATATACGGTCGAATATAAATTTGACGGCCTTACTATGTGCCTTACTTACGACAAGGGAAGGTTCGTTCGCGCAACTACGCGCGGTAACGGCGTTTACGGCGAGGACGTAACGGCGCAATGCTTAACTATAAAAAGCTTTCCGTTAACCATCCCTTACACGGGGCTTTTAGAGGTTCAAGGCGAAGCGGTAATCAGGCTTTCCGTTTTGCAGGAATATAACCAAACGGCTACGGAAAAGCTTAAAAACGCGCGCAACGCCGTTGCCGGCGCAATTCGCAATTTAGACCCTAAGGTTACCGCGTCAAGGAAGCCGGAAATTTTGTTTTATAACGTCAATTATATGCAAGATTCCTTGCCTAACTCGCAGGAGGAATACTTTGAGTTTTTAAAGGCGCAGGGCTTTAAGGTTTTCCCTTATTTGCGCGTTTGCAAAAGCGAAGACGAGGTTATTTCTGCGATTGAAGAAATAGGCGTTGAGCGAAAATCGTTAGACGTTTTAACGGACGGCGCAGTTATAAAGCTAAACGATTCCTCTATGCGAGAGGAGCTTGGTTACACCGATAAATTCCCCCGTTGGGCGGTGGCTTATAAGTTTGAGGCGGAAGAGTGCGAAACCGTCGTAAAGGAAGTAATTTGGCAGGTTGGCAGAACAGGCAAGCTCACTCCGCTTGCTTTGGTAGAGCCCGTAGATTTGGGTGGCGCTACCGTTAGAAAGGCTACCTTAAACAACTTTGGCGACATTAATAAAAAGGATATAAAAATAGGAAGTAAGGTTTTAATCCGTCGCTCTAACGAGGTTATCCCCGAAATTTTGGGGGCGATAGAGCATACGGGGACTTCCGTAGATATTCAAAAGCCTGAAAATTGCCCCTACTGCGGTAGCAGGGTGGAAGAGGTTGGCGCGCATATTTTTTGCCCTAACAAAAACTGTAAGCCCAGAATAATTGCAAAGCTTACGCACTTTGCGCAAAAGGACGCAATGGATATCGACGGCTTTTCCGAAATGACCGCGCAAAGCCTTTACGAGGTTTTAGGCGTTACTAAATGCTCCCAGTTATATTCTTTAACGGAAGAAGATTTAAAAAAGCTTGAAGGCTTTAAGGAAAAGAAAATTAATAATTTGCTTACTGCAATAAACAAAAGCAAAAAAACCTCTTTAGATAAATTTGTATTTGCCTTGGGTATCGGCGGTGTAGGCAAGGTTGCGGCAAAGGATTTGGCAAAAAAATTCGGCGAAGTGCAATCCTTAATACAGGCTGACGAGCTAACGCTTTTAAATATGGAAAATATTGGCGAAATAACGGCGGAGGGAATCGTCGGTTGGTTTGCCGAAGAAGAAAACTTAAACGAAATTTATGCCTTGTTAAGCGCGGGCGTAAACCCCGAGCCCTTAAAAATCACCAACTCGGGCGGTGTGTTTGAAGGGCAGTTAGTTGTTCTTACGGGCACGCTTCCCACCTATAAGCGTAGCGAGGCGCAAAAGCTTATAGAAGCGAACGGTGGCGAGTGTCAAAGCTCTGTAAACGCTAAAACCACTCTAGTTTTAGCGGGCGAAGCTGCGGGCTCAAAGCTCGATAAAGCCAAAAAGCTGGGCGTAAAAATTATTAGCGAAGCACAATTTAAAGAGATGCTTGGTTTAATATAAATATTATAAAATAATTAAAAAAGCGACGAATTTTTTATAAATTCGTCGCTTTTTGAACGCTATTCAATATGCTTTATATTCAACCGAGGCTATGCTTATAAAGTAAATTCTTTTTGCCTTTGCATTTTTTAAAAGCCTGCAAACGGCGTCGCTCGTTGCGCCCGTAGTTAAAACGTCGTCAACGACCAAAATGGTTTTATCCTTGCAAATAGCCTTTTTATGTAGCCTAAAGCATCCCTTCAAATTTTCCAGTCGCTTTTGCTTTGAAAGTGATTTTTGCTCCTCGGTTTCTTTAATCTTTAAAACTACTTCCCTTTCAAACTGCAAATTAAGCCTTTTGCACAAGCCCTTTGCAAGCAGCTCTGCCTGATTATATCCCCTTTTTCTCTCTGCCTTTTTCGTCATGGGCACGCATATCACAAAGTCTACGGGCAAAAATTCCTGCGCGCTTTGTTGCATCAAATCGCAAAAATATTCCTTTAAATATCCTTCGCCGTTTTTAAATCTCGCAATAATTTGCGCAGAGCCGTCTTGGTAAATTAAAGGGGAAACCGCCCTATCAAATTTTGGGGGGTCCGCCTTGCACTCTAAGCAAATTTCGTCAATAGCCGTTTTTCTTCCGCAAACGGGGCAGGTCGCTTGGTCGTTTTTAATTATTCTTTTTTTGCACTCTGGGCAAAAATTGTCGCCTTCAAAAATTTCCTTTCCGCACAAATCGCAAGTAAAATTTTGTGGAAACAATTCTTTAAAAAGGTTTTTAAAAATCTCTTTAATCATATTAAAATATCGCGGAAAATCTCCGCGATACTCCTTATAAATATTTTTTCAAATCTTCAACTCTGTCGCAATTTTCCCAAGGCAAGCCTTCTTTACCAAAATGGCCGTAAGCCGCCGTTTGTAAATAGATGGGGGAGCGTAAGTTTAAGGTTTTAATAATTGCGTAAGGTCTAAGGTCAAATTCCTTAACTACGATATCTGCAATTTTGCTATCGTCAAGCTTGCCCGTGCCGTGCGTATCAACGAAAACGGAAACGGGGGTAGAAACGCCTATCGCGTACGCCACCTGAAGTTCTGCCTCTTTGCAAAGTCCTGCGGCAACCAAGTTTTTGCAAATGTATCTTGCCATATACGCTGCCGAGCGGTCAACCTTAGTAGGGTCCTTGCCCGAAAAAGCTCCGCCACCGTGCGCGCACTTTCCGCCGTAGGTGTCAACTATAATCTTTCTGCCCGTAAGTCCGCTGTCTCCTTCAGGTCCGCCAATTTCAAATCTGCCCGTAGGGTTAATAAAAATTTTAGTTTCCTCGTCAAGTAATTCGGTGGGTACTATGTGGCAAATAACGAGGTTTTTAATATCTTCCTTAATGGTTTCTTGGCTAACGCTTTCGTCGTGCTGGCAGCTTACTACAACGGTGTCAACGCGCTTAATTTTATCGCCGTCGTACTCAACGGTAACCTGCGTTTTTCCGTCTGGGCGAAGGTATTTTAAAATACCCTGCTTTCTAACGTCGGTAAGTCTTTTAGCAAGCTTGTGGGAAAGGGAAATTGCAAGGGGCATAAGCTCGGGCGTTTCGCTGTTTGCATAGCCAAACATCATACCTTGGTCGCCTGCGCCCAATAAAGCGTTGCCTTCTTCGCCGGCCTTATTTTCAAGCGAGCTGTCAACGCCCAAAGCAATGTCTGCGCTTTGATTGTGTACGGCAACGTCAATTTTGCAAGTTTCGCTATTAAAGGTGCCAAAGGTGTAGCCAATGTTTTTAATAATGTTTCTTGCGGTCTTTTCATAATCAACGCAAGCGGTGGTGGTAACTTCGCCCATAATCAAAAGTCTGTCGTATGCGGCGCAGCACTCAATCGCGCAACGGGCAGAAGGGTCCACCTTGTAAATTTCGTCCAAAATACCGTCGGATATATTGTCGCAAAGCTTATCGGGATGTCCTTCGGTAACACTTTCACTCGTAAATAATTTCTTCATAAAAAATCCTCTTAATTCAAGTATATTACTGCATCAATTCAAAAGAAAAGCTTAAAATAATTACTTTTAATAATGCTTGCCTAAATTTATACTTTTAAATAAAATAAAAATGCCCGGCCTTTGCCGAGCGAAAAGGTTATTATTTATAACTCCCATCGCTACGGCGTTAGCACCTTGCATTGCAGGTTGCTGTGTGGTCGCAGAGCCGTTCTCTCGCACACTCTTTATAGGTTACGCATAAATTATACAACTTACAAAAATTGTTGTCAATTAAAAGTGGCATATCCGTTGCATTTTACCTTAATTTATTTTATAATAAGGGTATGAATTGTACTCTTTGCCCCGTATCGTGTGGCGCAAACCGAACAAAAGGTGTAGGCTATTGCGGCGTATCGGGAATTAAAATTGCAAAATATTATCTTCACCCGTTTGAAGAACCGCCAATTTCATTTAAAAACGGAAGCGGTTGCATATTTTTTTGCGGGTGCTCTTTAAAGTGCGTGTTTTGCCAAAATTACGAGCTTTCGCGTAGCGCAAGGGGAATAGAAATTTCAGTCGAACGCCTTGCCCAAATTTTTAAAGAGCTTGAGGATATGGGCGCAGACAATATTAATTTAGTCAATCCAACGCATTTCGTAAGCCATATTGCGGGGGCAATTGCAATTTACAAGCCTAAAATTCCCGTCGTTTACAATTCGCACGGCTACGAAACCTTGCAAACTTTAAAGGTGGCAAACACCTTTACCGATATTTTTTTGCCCGACTTAAAATTTATCGATCCCGCGCTTTCAAAGCGCTATACGGGCAAAAGCAATTACGCGCAATACGCCCTACCTGCAATCCGTTTTATGGCGCAAAAGCCTTTAAAATTCGATAGTGAAGGAAAAATGCTTTCGGGGTGCATAGTGCGCCATTTAATTTTACCGCTTGCCTCCTCCGATAGTGTAGAGATAGTAAAATTCGTAAAATCGTTAGGCGACAGCGTATATTTTAGCCTTATGAGTCAATATACGCCGTTTGGAGAAATCGAAAATTTTAAAGAGCTTCAGCGAAAAATCACCGCAAGGGAATACAACAAGGTATTGCAAGCGGTGCAGGACGAGGGCTTAAAAAAAGTATTTTTGCAGGATATCGAAAGCGCAAGCGAGCAGTTTATTCCTAAATGGGACTATTAAATTTATCTAACAAGCCAGCCGTTTTTATTTGAAAAATTATTAAGTACATTAATATCGGCAAAAGCTGTTAAGCGTTACCTAACCTAAAAAACAATTTTAGTAATTTAAAAACTTATGCTAATTTCATTAAACCAAGTAGGCTTTGGCTACGACGACAACTTAATACTAAACGGCGTAACCTTTAGCTTAAACGAAGGTGAAAGAGCAGGGCTAATAGGTGGCAACGGCGAGGGAAAAACCACCCTTATTAAGCTTATTTTAGGCGAATTAGACGCCACATATGGCGAGGTTATTAAAAAATCGGGTTGTAAAATCGGCTATTTAGAGCAGAACGGCGGATACGAAAGCAGTAATACCGTTTACGGCGAAATGTTAAAGGTTTTTGAAGAAAGCTTTACGGCGATTAAAAAGCTTTCAGAGCTTTCGGAAAGGCTTTCGCTTTTAGATTTTACCTCGCACGAGTATTTAGTGGTTTCGGCAAAGCTGGAAAGCTTAAATAAATATATTGCCGCCAACGATTGCTACAACGCCGAGGTTAAAATTAAAACCGTATTAAACGGCATGGGCTTTGAAAATAATTACGAGCAAAAAATTTGCACTATGTCGGGTGGGGAAAAAACAAGGCTTAAGCTTGCCCGCCTTTTATTAGAAGAGCCCGACCTTTTAATTTTGGACGAGCCTACTAACCATTTAGATATAAAAACGCTTTTTTGGCTGGAAGAATATTTATCTTCCTTTAAGGGCGCAATTTTCGTCGTTTCGCACGATAGGTATTTTTTAGATAAAATAATCGGGCGCACCTTGGAAATAGAAAATAAAAGAGTATGCTCCTTTTCCGGCAACTATTCTAAATATAAAATTTTAAAGGCGGAAAAAAGCGAACGGGAGCAAAGGGAATACCAAAAGCAACAGGAAGAAATTGCCAAGCTTGAAGATTATATTGCCCGCAATTTAGTAAGGGCGTCAACTACGAAAATGGCGCAATCGCGCAGAACCAAGCTGGAAAAAATGGAAATTTTGCAAAAGCCCTACACGCCTCCAAAGCCACCCAAATTTTCGTTTACCTACGATATATCCCCCTACGAACGCATTTTAAACATAAAAAATCTGCGCCTTACGGCAGGGGATAAAACTCTTATAGAAGATTGTAATTTATCGCTTATCCGCGGTAAAAAGCTTGCAATAGTGGGCGACAACGGAACGGGTAAATCCACTTTAATTAAGCTTATTGCACAAAAAAATAATCCCGCAATCGAGATAGGAAGATTTGCTCACTTGGCAATTTACGACCAGGAAAACGCAAACCTTAACCCCGAAAACACGGTAATTGCCGAGCTGTGGGAAAGGCACGTCGCTTTTACCCAAACGGAGATTAGGGCGGCGCTCGCCCGCTCGGGACTTATGGAAGAGGATATGCAAAAGCTTGTAAAAAACCTTTCGGGCGGGGAAAGGGCAAAGCTTGCGCTATGCGTTTTTCAAAGCGAAAGGGGCAACCTTTTAATTTTGGACGAGCCGACTAACCACCTTGATTTACCTTCAAGGGAAAGCTTGGAAGAAGCGTTAAAGGCGTTCGACGGCACTATAATTTTCGTTTCTCACGATAGATATTTTATTTCCGCCATAGCCGACTGCGTTGCGGAAATAGAAAATAAAAAATTAAACTACTTTGAAGGCGATTACGAATTTTTTAATCAAAGCAAAAAAATTGCGGCGGAAGCGGCGTTGTTAAAGCAAAGGGAGGAGGAGAAAAAAGCCTTTGAACAGAGCAAGCAGGCAAGCTACAGAAGCAAGCAAGAGCGCGCTGAGGAAGCGAGAAGAAAACAGCGCGTAAAGGAAATTGAGGCACAAATATCCCTTATTGAAGAAAGGGAAGCGCAAATTAATAGCCTTTTGGCAACCCCTGAAATTTTAGCTGATTATACGAAGGTAAACGGGCTTTCGTCCGAGATTGAAAACTTAAGCGCGCAGCTTGAAGCTCTTTACGGGGAATACGAAAAGCTTTTGTAAAGGGTAATACTAAAAGGCGTTTAAAAAAAGGATTAAATTATGGAAGAAAATAAAAAGGAAGTTAACGAAAAAAAGGTTGAGGTAAGGCATACGATATCTGCCGAAGAAACCTTTACCTTGGCAAAGGACGTTTTCGATTTGCGTACCTTTATAAAAAACGTATACGCAAACAGGGCGGTAATTTTAAGGCGACTTAACGTTTTATCGCTCGTAATAAGCATAATTTTTACCGTATTATATTCGGGCTACGCCGTATTCGTTGGGGTAACCTCAAAGCTTTCGTTTGGGTGGGATATAGCGTTTTATTCGCTTATCGGCGTTTACACCGTGCTTATAACGGTGCTAATTATAATAACGGTAAAATCGTCTTCAGCAACCACGCAAACCATAAAAACCTACAACAAATTTTTAAAAATTTTCCGCTATGCGGTAAAGGTTATGTCGGTTATAATGGCGGTGATGGGTATGGTAATATCCTCCATTTCCGGCGCAAGCACTCCTTTGCAAACGGCAATAGATACGGTATTTTTGGTAATATCAATCGTGTTTACCGTAATACAGCTCGTGTTTTTAATTTTCGGCGGAATAGGCGGTTTGGTAAGGTGGCTTTTATCGCCCGTAAAAAAGAAGACGACCTTTTCCGAGGTTGCGGTAGAGTGGTACGGCTTGGTGCAAGGGCGCGATAGCAAATTAAGTAGCGTAACCAAGGTAAACAAAAAGCACGTTGACGAAATCGGTAAGGTTATTGACTTAACCATATTGCCTAAAATCGGAAAGAAGCGCATACAAACCGTAAACTCCGTATGCGTTTACGAAGTAATAAACTCCGCACCCGAAAATTACGTACCCATAGTGGAAGGCACCTTTAAATCTATATTCAAATACGCCGAGGAAGCGGGATATATAACCTTTAACCCGTTAAATTCTATGGAGCTTGAAGGTAGCGTAGAGGTAAAAGAAAAAAAGACGGTAAAGGAACGCTTTTTGGGCTTGTTAGGAAAATTCGGTAAAAAGGCTTTAAATAAATTTATCGACGACTCGGTAGAAGAAGGCAAAAAGGAACGCGAAAAAACTAACAAAAAATAAAAATTATTTCTTAAAATTTTAAACTAAAAAACAAAAAGGCGCGGCAATATGCCGCGCCTAATTTATTTTTTATGCAATTACTCGGTTCAACGCCCCGTTGCTTGAATAGTGATAAACAGGGCAACCGAAAGGGTAATTAAGATACTCGGGCTACAACGCCCCGTTGCTTAAAATTCTAAGCTCTTTTCAATGTAGGCTTCTAATTCAGAAATAGGAAGTCTAATCTGTTCCATCGAATCTCTGTCGCGTACGGTTACGGTGTCGTTTTCCAAGGTGTCAAAGTCGATAGTAATGCAGAAGGGAGTACCGATTTCATCTTGACGGCGATAACGCTTACCGATAGAGCCGGTTACGTCGTAGGTTACCGAAAATTTCTTTGCTAAGCTTCTATAAATCTCGTCTGCCTTTTCAGAAAGGTTTTTCTGCAAGGGTAAAATCGCAGCCTTGTAAGGAGCAAGGAATGGATGGAGGTGCATAACCGTTCTTACGTCCTTCTTTTCTTCGTTTACAACCTCTTCGTCGTACGCGTCAGTTAAAAATGCTAAAACCACGCGCTCAACGCCAAGCGAGGGTTCAATAACGTAAGGCACGTATCTTTCGCCCGTTACGGGGTCGGTATAGTCGATAGGCTTACCGCACTCGTTTGCGTGTTGGGTTAAGTCGTAATCCGTTCTGTCGGCAACGCCCCAAAGCTCACCCCAGCCAAAAGCGAAGTTATATTCAAAGTCGGTAGTAGCCTTAGAATAGAAGCAAAGCTCTTCTGCGCTGTGGTCGCGTAGCTTTAAGTTTTCTTCCGTTATGCCTAAGTCTAAAAGCCAGTTTTTGCAGAAGTTTTTCCAGTAGTTAAACCACTCTAAATCGGTGCCGGGCTTGCAGAAAAATTCAAGCTCCATCTGTTCAAATTCGCGAACTCTAAAAATAAATTGTCCGGGGGTAATTTCGTTACGGAAGGATTTACCTATTTGACCTATACCAAAGGGCACTCTCATTCTTGCCGAACGCTGTACGTTAGAAAAGTTTACGAATATGCCTTGTGCAGTTTCGGGGCGGAGATATACCGTATTTACGCTATCTTCCGTAACGCCCTGAAAGGTTTTAAACATAAGGTTAAACTTTCTAATAGGGGTAAAGTCGCTCTTTCCGCAGTTGGGGCAAACGATCTTTTTTTCGGCAATAAAATTTTCCAAGCCTTCGTTGTCAAGGCTTTCAATTTTAACATCTAAATTATGCTTTTTGCAGTAATCTTCGGCAAGATTGTCGGCTCTGTGTCTGGTCTTGCAGTTTTTGCAGTCCATAAGGGGGTCGGAAAATCCGCCTATATGTCCAGAAGCCTTCCAGGTTCTGGGGTTCATAAGAATTGCGCAGTCAACGCCCGTGTTATAGGGGTTTTCCTGAACGAATTTTTTCCACCACGCCTTTTTTACGTTGTTTTTAAGCTCAACGCCTAAAGGGCCGTAGTCCCAAGTGTTTGCAAGTCCGCCGTAAATTTCGCTACCGGGGAAAATAAAGCCCCTGTTTTTGCAAAGCGCAACCAATTTTTCCTGCGTTACCGCTCTTTTTTTATCAGCCATAAAAATCTCCTTATCGTGCGCACTTGGCAATAATGCGCCGTAAAAATTTATTTCGTTTTTCGCCGTAATTTTTTGGCAATAAATTAATACCTACTAAAAATCATTTTTTAAGTCGGCATCAAATAAAAACGACAAAAATATTGTAAAGTAAATTAAAAATTAAGTCAAGCAAATAAAATAGCGTAAATTTTGCGATTTTTTTTAAAAAAAATCCTTTTAAAGTATTCACATTTAGCAAGGCTTGTGATATAATTAAATAAAAAATTTATTTAAAGTGGTGTAAAATGCTCTCTGATATCCAAATAGCCGAAAGCTGTAAGCTTAAAGACGTACGCGAAATTGCTAAAAAATTAAACCTTTTAGAAGACGACTTAGAGCTTTACGGTAAGTATAAGGCAAAAATTAATCTTTCTAAGGTAGACCCTAAATCCAAGCTTATATTGGTAACTGCAATCAACCCCACCGCCAGCGGTGAAGGAAAAACCACCGTTTCAATAGGTCTTGCAGACGGCCTTTCAAAATTAGGCAAAAGGGCGTGCCTTGCTTTAAGAGAGCCCTCCTTAGGTCCCGTATTCGGCATCAAGGGCGGCGCGGCAGGCGGCGGCTACGCGCAGGTCGTTCCTATGGCGGATATTAACCTTCACTTTACGGGTGATTTACATGCGATAACTGCGGCGAACAATCTTTTATGCGCTATGATAGATAACCACATTTTCCGCGGTAACGCCTTGGGAATTAAAGAGGTTTACTTTAAGCGCTGTATGGATATGAACGATAGGGCGCTTAGGGATATAACCTTATCGTCTAAAGCGGGTAAAATGGTAGGCTGCCAAGATTACGAAAGAAAGGAAGGCTTTGAAATTACCGCCGCTTCCGAAATTATGGCAATTTTATGCCTTGCAACCGATTTGGCTAACTTAAAGGAAAGAATCGGCAATATAATAGTAGGCGTAAACGAAAACGGCGATTATATTTACGCAAAGCAGCTTAACGCGCAGGGCGCAATGGCAACGCTTTTAAAGGATGCAATTAAGCCTAACTTGGTGCAAACGCTTGAAGGAACTCCCGCAATCGTACACGGCGGACCCTTTGCTAATATCGCCCACGGCTGTAACTCCGTGCGCGCAACCTATACGGCTATGACTCTTTCCGACTATACCGTAACGGAAGCAGGCTTCGGCGCAGACCTCGGCGCAGAAAAATTCCTTGATACCAAGTGTAGGGTTGCTGGGTTAGAGCCTAACTGCGTGGTTGTTGTTGCAACCGTTAAGGCGTTAAAGCTTCACGGTGGAGCGAACAAGGCAAACCTTACGGAAGAAAATTTAGAAGCGTTAAACGCAGGCATACCCAACCTTTTAAAGCACGTAGAAAACGTTATAAACGTATATAAAAAGCCCGTAATCGTGGCAATGAACAGGTTTTATACCGATACGCAAGCGGAAATAGACGCAGTACTTTCGGCTTGCGCAAACGCAGGCACTAAGGCGGTGTTTACCGACGTATTCTTAAAGGGAGGCGAAGGTGGCGTAGAGCTTGCCGAAGAGGTTATTAAGGCGTGCGAGGTGCAATCTAAGCTTCACTACGCTTACGATTTAAACGATAATATCTGCAAAAAAATCGAAGATATCGTTAAAAACGTTTACGGTGGCGACGGAGCGGAATTTTCTGATATCGCCCTCGATAAAATAAAAAATATGGAGGATAAGGGCATAAAGGGCTTGCCCGTTATAATTGCAAAAACGCAATATTCCTTATCTGACGACCCTTCAAAGCTTTCTCGCCCCACGGGCTTTAAAATTTTCGTAAGGGATATAATTTATAAAGGCGGCGCAGGCTTCGTGGTGGCTGTTGCAGGCCCTATAATGCTTATGCCCGGGCTTGGCAAGGTGCCTTGCGCAGAGCATATCGATATCGACGAAAACGGAGTAATAACCGGTTTATCTTAATGCTCCAAACTTTTAAGCAAAAATAATTTTAAGCGAGCAAGGCTCGAAATTTTACACGCAACGCGCATTTAATTTAACGCGCCTAGCATAAAGGATTTTTTATATGCAACTACCTGAAGCGACTAATTTTATTGAACAAATTATAAACGAAGAATTGGAGGCGGGAAAATTTGAAGGGGTAAACAACCAAATTTGCGTGCGCTTCCCCCCCGAACCTAACGGTTATTTACACATTGGGCACGTAAAGGCATTGTGCATCAACTTTGCCGTAAAGGAAAAGTATAACGGCAAAATTAATTTGCGTATGGACGATACGAACCCCGCAAAGGAAGATTACGAATACGTTAATTCCATCGTCGAAGCAATTAAATGGCTCGGCTTTGAATACGATAATCTTTTCTTCGCCTCCGACTATTACGATAAGCTTTACGAAATAGCCGAAAAATATATTTTAGACGGAAACGCTTACGTCTGCGATTTAACTGCAGAAGAAATTACGGCAACCCGTGGTACTTTAACCGAGCCCGGCACGGAATCTCCCTACCGCAACAGAAGCGTAGAAGAAAATTTACAGCTTTTTAGGGAAATGAAAGCGGGCAAATATCCCGACGGCGCAAAGGTTTTAAGGGCTAAAATCGATATGGCTTCGCCCAACATAAATATGCGCGACCCCGTAATTTACAGAATAGCGCACGTAGAGCATTACCGCACGGGCAACAAGTGGTGCATATACCCTATGTACGACTACGCTCATCCTATATCCGACGCTCTCGAAGGCATCACCCACTCTCTTTGCTCGTTGGAATTTGAAAACCACCGCCCCTTATACGATTGGGTAGTGGAAAAGGCAGGCTTTAAGCTTCCCCGTCCCCGTCAAATAGAATTTGCAAGATTAAATATTACGAATATGTTAATGAGCAAGCGTTACCTTAAAAAGCTCGTGGACGAAAAATTCGTAAGGGGCTGGGACGATCCCAGAATGCCCACCCTTGCAGGCTTAAAGTCAAGGGGCGTTCCCCCTCAGGCTCTTAAAAAGTTTATTTCCGACGTAGGCGTTGCAAAGGGCTATTCGGTGGTAAATATCGCTCAGCTCGACGCTTGTATTCGCGATTATTTAAACGAGCATGCAGAGCGCGCTATGGCTGTCGTAAATCCCTTAAAGCTTACCATAACCAACTATCAGGGGGAAGAGGATTTACTCTTTGAAAAGAACCCCATGGATGCGGAAGCGGGCAACAGAACGGTTAAATTTTCCGGTAGCGTATATATCGAAAGGGACGACTTCGCTTTAGTTCCTCCCCCTAAATACAAACGCTTAACAAAGGGCTCAACCGTTCGTTTAAAGGCTGCGTATATCGTCCGTTGCGACGACGTAGTGCTTGACGAAAACGGAGAGGTTTGCGAAGTGCTTTGCACCTATTTCCCCGAAAGTAAATCGGGTAGCAACCTTCCCTGCGAGGTTAAAGCAAAGGGCGTCGTTCAATGGGTAGACGCAAAATACGGCAAGGACGTAGAATTTAGAAGATACGCACCCCTGCTTAACGACGAGCAATACCCCGACCAAGACTACGCTGAAAGATTAAATAAAAACAGCGAAACGGTTTGCGTTGGCAAGGTAGAGCCCTACGTTGCTGAAAGCGCAGAGGATATGCCCTTCCAGCTTATGCGTACGGGTTATTACAAAAAATGTACTCAAAGCGAAAAGTTAATTCTTTCAGAAATAGTTTCGCTTAAAGATAGCTTTAACAAATAAAACCCAAGCTTGGGTAAATAATTTACAGAGGTGATTATTTTGACCAAAATTTTACTTTTAGCGATAGTGGCTATGGCTGCGCTCGGCTTTATAATCGGTGTTATTAAAGGCTTTACAAAGGTTAAAAACTGGGCGTTTGAATACGTTGCTGCAACCGTTGGCGCGGCTTTAGTGTCGCACTTTGTAGCAGGATACGGCAATAAAATACAGTTCGTGGCTGTATATGCGTGCGCCGTTGCATTTTTCCTTTTGTTTGCTTTTTTATCTTACAGGGCAAAAAAATTCTTTGAAAAGGGAATTAAAAAAAGAAAGCTTCGTTCCTATTACGAGCAGTATAGGGACAGAATGGAAAACGACGAAGCGATTTGCGACGCTTTAGAAGAAGGCGACGAGCACGAATATCAAAAGCACGTTAAAAAGAATTTTAACGAAAGAAGCGGGGCTATCGGCGTTGCTAACAGAATAGTCGGCGGTCTTGCGCTTGCCGTTAAGGGCGCGGTTTTGGCTTGCGTCGTAATATTTATCGGCTTAACCGTTTACCATTTCGTACAGCTCGATATTCCCCAAATTTCAAAATACGTCGACGAAGTTTACTCTGGTCCTTTATGGGCGTTTGCAAAGCAATTCTTCCTTGACTTTGCCGTTGTCGCTATTATTGGCGCTTGTATTAAAACGGGCTTTGAAAAGGGCTTTATAACGCCCGTTTGGGTGTTCGTTATGTTAGGCTTAGTGGGCGGTGGCATATTCGTTGCCTTCCATCTTGCCTTCCGTGTAGAAGCGTTTATCGACCTTGCAAAATCGCTCGAAATCACCTTTGGCGAAAATCTTTCTAATATAACCGAGCCTATATCCGAATATATTTCCGTATTCACGGCATTAAACATAACTAATCCC
>SVIM01000001.1 GCA_015069485.1 Clostridiales bacterium
TTAACGGAAAATTATATTTCTCTTCGCCGTTTGGAAAATGAAGCATTGGAATTAAAATATAGGGGACAAATCGTTTGGGATTTAGATAGTATTATAAAAGTTTCAATTGGTCAGTTTTACGGCATAGAAATTAACGACTTTGCTGTAACCGTTGCAAAAACGGCGCTTTGGATTGCCGAAAGCCAAATGATGAAAGAAACGGAAGAAATTGTTAAAATGAATCTCAACTTCTTGCCGTTAAAATCCTATGCAAATATTACCGAAGGCAATGCTCTTCGTATTGATTGGGAAACAGTTTGTCCTAAGGAAAAACTCTCTTACATAATGGGCAATCCGCCATTTGTGGGTTATTCTTTGCAGGATAAAGACCAAAAAGACGATATTCTTTCTATTTACGTGGACGAAAAAGGAAAACCTTACAAAACCGCAGGCAAAGTAGATTACGTTGCCGGTTGGTATTTTAAGGCTGCAAAACTTGTAGCAGATACAAAAATTAAAGTGGCGTTTGTTTCTACAAACTCTATTACACAAGGCGAACAAGTTTCTGCTGTTTGGAAACCGCTTTACGATAGGTTTAATATCCATATTGATTTTGCACACCGCACGTTCCGTTGGGATAGTGAAGCAAGCATTAAAGCGCACGTGCATTGTGTAATCGTTGGTTTTAGTTGCGCGTCGAGCAGCAAGCAGAAAGAATTGTATTCTTCTGAAAGACTGCAACTCGTTGACAATATCAATGCGTATTTAATTTGCGCGCCGAATGTATTTATTGAAAGCAGAACGCAGTCAATATGCAGTGTTCCGCAAATGGTTTACGGAAACAAACCTACCGACGGCGGTTATCTTTTCTTATCACCTGAAGAATATGAAGAATTAAAAATAAAAGAACCGTCTGCATTAAAATGGGTACGACAAATTTATGGAGCAACGGAGTATATCAATAATAAGGCAAGATATTGTTTATGGCTTGTAGGCATATCGCCAGCAGAGTTGCGTAATTCCCCCTTTATTCGAGAGCGTGTTGAAAAAGTCCGCGAATTTAGATTAAGTAGTACAAAGGAAGCGACAAGAAAAAGTGCTGACACACCTACATTATTTCAAGAAATTCGCCACCCCGATAGTGAATATATTATTATTCCGCGCCATTCGTCAGAAAACAGGAAATATATTCCATTTGGGTTTGTAAATCCTGAAATTATAGTTAATGATGCAGTTCAAATTATTCCTTCGGCAACGCTGTATCATTTTGGGGTTATGATGTCTAATGTTCATATGGCGTGGACACGTGCTGTCTGTGGTCGCATTAAAAGTGATTATCGTTATTCAAAAGATATTGTTTATAATAACTTTATATGGTGCGAGCCTACCGCTGAGCAAAAGGCGAAAATAGAACAAACAGCGCAAGCAATTTTAGACGCGCGTGCACTCTATCCTGACTGTTCACTTGCGGATTTGTATGACGAAATTGCGATGCCGCCTGAACTTCGTAAAGCGCACCAAGCAAACGACCGCGCAGTAATGCAAGCCTACGGATTTTGGGGCAAAATTAACACCGAAAGCGAGTGCGTTGCAGAGCTTATGAAAACGTATCAAAAATTAATAAGTAAATACTAATCAAAAAATTCCGCTCTTTTTGGGCGGAATTTTACTTTTATAAAAAATAATTTTGTCAAGTAAAAATGCTTGACATAGGGTGGGGATTAATATATAATATCTTGGTAACTATGGATAAAATGACGTTTATGCGGCTTTGGGATTTATATCACGGTATACTCACTCCCACCCAGCAGGAAATTACAGATTTATATTTTAATTACGATTTAACCCTTTCGGAAATTGCTGAAAGAAAGGGTGTTTCCCGCCAAGGCGTTTCGGAGTGCTTGGCAAAATGTAAAAACCAGCTAAAAGAATACGAAGGTAAGTTAGGGCTTGAAAAAATGCTAACCGAAGGCGATTTATACGCCTCGTTTATGCGAACGGATGCAAGCCGTTGGGCAGACGCTTTTTTGCAATTACACCCCGAATATGCCGCAGATATTAACGAATTACAGCAAATTTTAAACAAAGATTACGCGCAGGAAATCGATAGCGCAATAAAAAATAAAAAACAGGGTAAAAAATAAAAGATGGCTTTATTTGCATCTCTTTCTGAAAGATTAAACCATATATTTTCAAAGCTTACAAAGCGTGGCAGGCTAACCGAACTTGAAATTAAAACTGCAATGCGTGAAGTTAGGGTTGCGCTTTTAGAAGCGGACGTGAACGTAAAAGTTGCCAAGCAGTTTTGTGCAGACGTTTCTGAAAAGGCATTAGGCCAAGAAATTATTAAAAGCTTAAACCCTGCCCAGCAGGTTATTAAAATAGTAAACGAAGAGCTTATTGCTTTGATGGGCTCTGCAAATTCAAAATTAATCGTTTCCCCCAAGCCCCCCACAGTTATTATGATGTGCGGTTTGCAGGGCGCAGGTAAAACTACGCTTTGCGGAAAGCTTGCTCACCTTTTAAAAAAGGGTGGCAAAAAGCCTTTGCTTGTAGGTTGCGATATCTATCGTCCCGCGGCAATAAGTCAGCTTAAGGTCGTTGCTAAAACGGCGGGCGTTGAAGTGTTTGAAAAGGGCACTCAAAACCCCGTTAAAACCAGCATACAAGCGGTCGAATACGCAAAATCTATGGGCTTTGACACCGTAATAATAGATACTGCAGGCCGACTTGAAATAGACGAAGCGTTAATGCGCGAGCTTGAAGAAATTAAAGCGGCGGTAGAAGTTTCCGAAATTCTTTTAACCGTCGATTCAATGATGGGTCAGGTTGCAGTAAGCGTAGCAAAAACCTTTAACGAAAGGTTGGAGGTTACGGGCGTAATATTAACCAAGCTCGACGGCGATACTCGTGGCGGTGCTTGCCTTTCCATTAAGGCGGTAACCGGCAAGCCCATAAAATATATAGGCGTTGGCGAAAAGCTTACCGATTTAGAGCCCTTCTATCCCGATAGAATGGCGTCCCGAATTTTAGGTATGGGCGACGTGTTAACGCTTATCGAAAAGGCGCAGGAGGTCGTTACCGAACAGCAAGCTAAAGAAATGCAAAAAAAGATGATGGAAAACTCCTTCACCTTAGAAGATTATTTAGTGCAGTTTGAAAGTATGAAAAAGATGGGCGGTGCGCAGGCGTTAATTTCTATGATGCCCGGCATGGCTGGCAAGGTTAGAGCGGAAGATATTGACGAAAGAAAAATGGAACGCACCAAGGCGATAATTCTTTCTATGACCAAAAAGGAAAGGTTTGACCCTTCGATAATAAACGCTTCCCGCAAAAAGAGAATTGCGCAAGGCTCGGGTACTTCCGTGCAAGAAATCAACCAGCTTTTAAAGCAGTTCGACCAAACCAAGCAAATTATGAAGCAGCTTAAAGGTGGCAAGCGCAAGCTTCCCTTCTTTAGATAATAAAACGCCGTCGGCGTAAAAGTAAAGCTTAAAATAAAGTCGGCGTAAAAGTAAAGCATAAAAATAAATTCGCGGGCTAATATCCGCGGGCTAATAAAAAATAAAAAAATAAAATTTATATATTTTCAAAGGAGTAAATTTATTATGGCAGTAAAAATGAGACTTACCAGAATGGGTGACAAAAAAGCTCCCTTCTATCGTATCGTAGTTGTTGACAGCAGAAAGGCTCAAACCGGCGAATACATTGACAAAGTTGGTTACGTTGATCCCCTTAAAAACCCTGCAGAAGTTAATATCGACGTTGCAAAAGCAAAGGATTGGATTGCAAAAGGCGTTCAACCCACCGAAACCGTTAAAAGCTATTTGGTAAAGGCTGGCGTTATTGAACAAAGCGCAAAGCTTTCCGCTCCCAAAACTAACGACAAGAAAAAGAAGAACTAATAAAACGCAATAATTTTACGGCAAGTATAATTGGTGCCACACTATGGCCTAATTAACGGGCATTTTATCCGTAAAATAATATTTATGCGGGCGTAAACCTTCCTTTTTTCTTCGCCCGTTAGGAGATATTATATGTTAAAAGTTATTAAATACGTCGTAGAGCAATTCGCCGACAAAAAGGACGAAATCGAATACGTAGTGGAAGAAAAGGAAGCTACTATCGAGGTAACCGTGCTTTTAGCCGACGAAGATATGGGCAAGGTTATCGGTAAGCAAGGTAAAATCGCAAAAGCGCTTAGAACCATCGTTAAAGCCGCAACCCCCAGGGACGCAAAAAAATACGTTATTGAAATTAAAGAAAAGGCGTAATTGCCTAGTCATACAGAATAACTGTTTGGCTGAAAAAAGCCGAACGCTTTAGCGCTCGGCTTTTTCCTATACAACACGGTGCAAGCCGTTATTTTACGGGCGCATAGCGTCGCTTAAGGGCGTGGACTTGCGTGCTTATGGAAAACAAAAACTATTATGGAAAATAAATTAAAAGTAGCACTCATTTTAAAACCTCAAGGTATTAGAGGGGAAATAAAAGTAAAAATTTATACCGACTCGGCAGAGGCGTTATCTGCGTTCAAAACGGTATATATAGGGGGCAATTCCTACAAGGTATTAAATTGTAGGGGCTTTGACGACTGCGCTTATTTAATGCTTAAGGGCATTGCCGACAGAAATCAGGCAGAGCTTTTGCGCGGACAAGAGGTGTTCGTTTTAAGGGAGGACGCCCCCGAGCTTCCCGACGGAAGATACTATATCGTGGATTTAATCGGGTGCGAAGTCGTTGATGAAGACGGCGAAAAAATAGGCGTTATGCAAGACGTTATTCCCGCAAAAACGGATATTTACACCGTAAAAATCGACGGTAAAGACGTTATGTTTGCCGGCGTAGAGGGCGTTATTCAAAGCATTGATATTAACGAAAGGACTATTACCGTAAACCGCAAAAAATTTAACGAGGTAGCCGTTTTAGACTGATGAAAATTACTATTTTAACGCTGTTCCCCGATATGTTTTCGCCACTTAAAGAAAGCATAATCGGCAGGGCGGTAAAGGAAAACAAAATAGAAATTAATATTGTAAACTTGCGCGACTATGCACAAAACAAGCATCAAAAATGCGACGACTATCCGTTTGGCGGTGGGGCTGGTATGGTTATGATGCCCCAACCCATCGGCTCGGCGATTGACGATATCGACCCGGAGCATAAGGCGCATAGAATTTACACCTCGCCAAAAGGTGGTGTTTTTACGCAAAGTAAGGCGTTCGAGCTTTTAAATTTTGAGCACCTTATAATTTTGTGCGGTCATTACGAGGGCGTTGATCAAAGAATTATCGATATGTATATCGACGAAGAAATTTCTATCGGCGATTACGTTTTAACCGGTGGCGAGTTACCTGCTATGGTAATTTGCGACTGCGTTGCGCGCTACGTTGACGGCGTGCTTGCAAACGGCTCTTTGGTGGACGAAAGCTTTGCCGACGGTATGCTGGAATACCCCCAATATACGCGCCCTGCAATTTACAAGGGCGTTTCCGTGCCCGAGGTTTTGCTTTCGGGCAATCACGAAAAGGTGGACGAGTGGAGAAGGGAAGAAAGTAAAAAGCTAACTGCGCTTCGCCGTCCCGACCTTTTAAAATAATAAGCTTAAGCAAAAGCCCTTCTTTTAGTTACTACGGTTACGCCGTTAAGCTAACCGAGAGAGCACAGGCGAAAATAATAGGCGCTTAAACCCGTATAAGCGTAGTGCTTTATTTAGGTTATAAGGCTTAATTTTTGCTCGTGCAACTCAATTTTGCCGATTTATTAGGCGTTTTGCGCTTATTATAAAAGGGACTTTATTTCGTTTAACAGGCAAAAATTTACTTTAAAAATACTTTAATTTTTAAACTTAAATACAAAAAATATACAAATTTGAACGATATTCAATAATTATTTAAAATGAAACATATTCAATGGTTCCCGGGGCATATGACGAAGGCTATGAGAATGATGGAAGAACACGTTGCTTTATGCGACGGAATTATTTACGTTCTCGATTCTCGTTGTCCCGTGGCTTCTTATAATGCAAAACTTAAAAAAATGGCAGGCGCAAAGCCTATTTTATACGTCTTTAACAAAAGCGACCTTGCTGATAACCGCGTGGATTTGATTATTAAAAAAATCGAAGCCGAAGGGGGCACTTGCGCAAAGGTTACTGCAACGGGCGCAAGCTCACGCAAAAACTTGTTGCAGGCAATGGATAAAATTACCGCCGAAAAGAAAAAGAGAAACGCCGAAAAGGGCTACAACAAAACCTTCCGTTTTATGGTAGTGGGCGTTCCCAACACGGGCAAAAGCACGGTTATTAACGCCTTGGCAGGTTCAAAAAGGGCAATTACGGGCGACAAGGCGGGCGTTACGAAATCTAAACAATGGATTCGTTGCGAAGGCTTTGAGCTTTTAGACACCCCCGGCACTATGCCCCCTGCGTTTGAAAATCAGTATCTTGCAATGCACCTCGCCTTCGTGGGGAGCATCAACGATGATATCCTCGATTTCGACGACGTAGCCTTAAAGCTGTTAGAAGAGCTTGCAGAAAAATATCCCGAAAGGCTTAAAGAGCGTTATTTAATCGAAGAAGGTCTTACCCCCTTAGAAATGCTGGAAAAGGTTTGCCTTCGCCGTGGGTTTATTTTAAAGGGCAAGGAATTCGACTACGAGCGTGGCGAAAGGGCGGTAGTTGACGATTTTAGAAAGGGCAGACTCGGCGCAATAACCTTAGATACCCTTGCCGAAGCAGAAGGCTTAAAATTTTAAAACGGGACAAGCCCTTTTAAAATAGTTTTCAAAATAGTCTTTTAAAATAGGTTTACCAAAGATGGATAAATTGGAGTACGAAAACGAGTTAGCCCAACAGGGCTATAAATATATATGCGGTGTTGACGAGGTTGGCAGAGGTCCTTTGGCAGGCCCAGTAGTTTGCGCCGCCGTAATAATGCCTTTAAACGATATTATTGAAGGCGTGGACGACAGTAAAAAGCTTTCGGCAAAAAAGCGTGAAAATCTTTATGAAAAAATCAAGCAAAAGGCAATTGCCTACGCAATATGCCGCGTTGAACCGCAAGTTATTGACGAAATTAATATTTTAGAGGCTACCAAGCTTTGTATGAAAAACGCCGTTGAAGCCTTAAAAATCACCCCTGATTTCGTGTTGACTGACGGAAATATGACTTTAGATATAAATATTCCCCAAAAAAGCGTTATAGGCGGTGATGCAAAGAGCTATTCTATTGGCTCTGCGTCCATAATCGCCAAGGTTTTTAGGGATAAAATAATGGACGAGTACGCCGAAATTTATGCGGAATACGCCTTCGATAAAAACAAGGGCTACGGCACCGCCGCGCACATAAAAGGCATAAAAGAGGCGGGACTATGCCCGATTCACCGTAGGAGCTTTACAAAAAAATGGCAATAAGCTTTTTGCGACTTTTAGGCGACAAGGGGGAAAATTTAGCGGTAAAGCACCTTAAAAAGCAGGGCTATAAAATTTTGCACCGCAACTTTAAATGTAAGCTTGGCGAGGTGGATATTATAGCGCAATTAGGCGACACGGTTTGCTTTATAGAGGTTAAAACCAGAAGCACCGACTATTTTGGCGCGCCGTGTGAAGCGGTAACGCCCGAACGCCAGCGTCGCTATAAAAACTGCGCAAAATTTTATTATGCTAACCGCCAAATAGATTATAATGTCCGTTTCGATATTATAGAAGTATTTAACGGCAAGATTAATCATATAGAAAACGCCTTTTAAAAAGGGCTTAAAAAAGGCAAAGCGCACTTTGCCCGACTAAGCTCGGTTGCCCGTTTTAAATAAAAAAAAGGGGCTTTGATTAAAGATTATGAGTGTTGCGACAAGGTGTGTCCTAATTTTCACAATTTTTTAAAAACGGCGTAAAAACAGTTGATTTTTTAAAAAATCTTTGATAAAATACATAAGACTTCGGGCAGTCCTCTGCAAAATTTATATTATTTGTAAGAATGCTTAGTTTAAAAACTTCACGCAGTACAAGCGTAAAATGTTAAAAAATATGGAGGTTTAGGTCATGAAAGGATTAGTAGAAGCAATCGAAAAAGAAGGCATGAAGGCAAGTTTGCCCGTATTTAACGTAGGTGATACCGTTAAAGTTGGCTTCAAGGTTATTGAAGGTACGAAAGAAAGAATTCAGAACTTTGAAGGCGTTGTAATTGCTAAAAAACACGGTGGTATTAGAGAAAGCTTCACCGTAAGACGTCTTTCCTTCGGCGTTGGCGTAGAAAGAACTTTCCCCGTGCACTCGCCTAAAATTGCATACATTACCGTTGTTAAGAGAGGTAAGGTTAGAAGAGCTAAGCTTTATTACCTTAGAGGTCTTACCGGTAAGGCTGCTAAAATTGCAGAAATTAAATAAGCCTAAAGAGAGCCTATCGATAGCGATAGGCTCTTTTAATTTGTCTAATAAGGTTAAAAATAATTTAAAAAATTTAGCAAAATTCATTACCTTATTATATAAAAGATGTGATAAAATAATAGGGCAAAAATAAAAAAAGTAATAAAAAAGGGGGGAATTTATGTTTTCTAAAATTACTTGCTTTTCCTTAAACGGACTTGCCGGTACGCCCGTGGAGGTAGAAACGGATTGCAATAAAGGCTTTGTTTCTTGCGATATCGTAGGGCTTCCCGATACCGCCGTTAAGGAAAGCAGAGAAAGAGTGCGCTCTGCAATTAAAAACAGCGCGTATATTTTTCCCGCAAATAAAATAACCATAAATCTTGCCCCCGCCGATTTAAAAAAGGAAGGCTCGCTTTTCGATTTGGCAATAGCCATATCAATTTTAAAGGCGTCTAACCAAGTGGTTGCTTCAACCGACGGCATAGTGTTTTTAGGCGAGCTTGCGTTAGACGGCGCGTTGCGCCCCGTAACGGGTATTTTGCCCGTTTTAATATCTGCCAAGGCGGCCGGCTATACTCGCTTTATTATCCCCCAAAAAAACGCCAACGAGGCAAGCTATATCGAAGGAACGGAGGTTTACGCCCTATCTTCCTTAAAGCAAGCCGTTCAATTTATTACGGGGCAGGAAGAGTTTACGCCCGTACAACACAAAAGCTTTAAAATTACGCAGTCCACGGCGTCCTATAATTACGATATGAATTTAGTAAAAGGGCAAAGAACTGCAAAAAGGGCAATAGAAATTGCCGTAGCGGGCGGACATAACGTGCTTTTATCAGGGCCTCCCGGAACGGGCAAAACTATGCTTGCAAGGTGCATACCTACTATCATGCCCGATATGACCTTTGACGAAGCGTTAGAGGTTACTAAAATTCATAGCGTTGCAGGCGAGCTTTCGGAAGAAGGAATAGTTTCCTTGCGCCCCTTTAGAACGCCCCATCATACTGCAACCACCGTTTCCTTATGCGGTGGCGGTAACTCAAAAATTCATCCCGGCGAAATTTCTAAAGCGCATAATGGGGTTTTGTTTTTGGACGAGCTCCCCGAATACAGCCGTTCCACCTTGGAATCCTTGCGCCAGCCCTTAGAGGATAAAATAATAACCGTAACCCGTTCCGGCGGGGCGGTAACCTTCCCTGCCGACTTCGTTTTATGCGCAAGCATGAATCCCTGTCCCTGTGGCAACTACGGCTCTATAGATAAGCCTTGCACCTGCTCTCCTATGCAAATAAGAAAGTATAAAAGCAAAATTTCAGGGCCGTTGCTTGATAGAATTGATTTGCAGGTAGAGGTAGATAACGTAAAATACGACGATTTAATAAGTGAGGATAGGGAAGAGAGTAGCGCGGAAATTAAAGCGCGCGTAGAAATGGCGCGAAAAATTCAGCGTGTGCGCTTTGCCGACGACGGAATTACTACCAATTCCAATATGGGCGAAAGGTTGCTTAAAAAATATTGCAAGCTTTCGGCTCAATGCGAAGAGATAATAAGGCAAGCGTTCGAAACCTTAAACCTATCGGTAAGGGCGCGCGCACGCATTATTAAGGTGGCTAGAACTATTGCCGACTTGGAGCTTTGCGAAAACATTTCACCCAAGCATATTCTTGAAGCAACCTCATACAGAAGCAGTTTTGGAGCAGAAAATTGAATTATACTAAACAAGAGCTTGACCTTATAATTTTAGATAGCTTTGAGGAGCTTACCTATAAAAATAAGTACGATTTGCTGTGCGGTTTAACGCAAAGCCTCCCCAACTTTAAAAATTGTGAGGAAAAGCTGATTAAAAGTCTTTCACACGGTGTATATAATAAAATAAGGGATCTTTTTAATTCTAACGATTATAAAGAGAGAATTTTAAAGGGATATAAAGAAAGGGGCATAGAGTGCGTAACTTTCTTTTCGCAGGATTATCCCGAAAAATTAAGACATATCAGCGTTCCGCCCATAGTATTATACTGCAAGGGAAACCGTTCTCTTTTACAAAAAAGGTTGTTTTCCGTCGTTGGGTCAAGAAGAACTGCCCCTAACGCAATAGCGGCGTGCAAAAAAATTTGTAGCGATTTATGCTCGCATTTTGCCGTTGTAACGGGTATTGCAGACGGAGCCGATACGGCGGCGCTCGAAGGCGCTCTCGAGGGTAACGGCGCAATATGCGTTTTGGCTCACGGCTTCAATTTCGTATATCCAGCAGGCAATAAGCAGCTTTTAGATAAGGTAATTAATAAGGGCTTGGCAATAACCGAGCATCTCCCTCAAATTGCGCCAAGAAGCTATTTATTCTCCGTTCGCAACCGCATAATAGCGGGGATTTCAGAAGGAACGCTAATCGTTTCTGCAGGTAAAAAAAGCGGCGCACTTATAACGGCAAGCTACGCCTACGAATACGGTAGGGAGCTTTTCGCCTTTCCATATAATATAGGAGTAGCTTCGGGCGAAGGGTGCAACGCCCTTATAAAAAAAGGCGCGTATCTTACCGAAAATATACTTGACATTGGCAATGCTTTTGGTTTAGACTTAAAACCACGCGAAAATTTAAAGCTTACCAAACAGGAAAGGGAGCTGCTTGCCGAAATTAAAAGCTTGGGCGAAGCGCATATAATGCAGCTTGCAAACGCTTTCGGCGTGCAAAGCTACGAGCTTGCGCCACTGCTTTCCTCCTTGGAGGTTAAAAAGCTTATTGTAAGGCTTGGCGGAAACAGATACGCTTCCTTATAAGTAAGGCTTCGTTACAATAAAGGGTTGGTTTTAGAAAAAGTAAAATCAATTTTTGCTAATCAACCGTTTGTTGCAATATAGCCGTAAATAAAACAGTAAACAATCTCGTTAATTTGCCGTAAAAAGTAAATTTGTGTAAATAAGTAGGATTTAATATGGACTTGATTATAGTAGAATCGCCTTCAAAGGCAAAAACAATTGCAAAATATTTAAAAGGGAAATTTAAGGTGGACGCTTCCGGCGGACACGTTCGCGATTTACCCGAGCGCACCTTGGGCGTAAAGATTACGGAAAATTTCGAACCTAAATACGAAATTACCTCAAGCAAAAAGGAGGTTATTCAAAGGCTTACTAACGAGGCGAAAAGGGCTGGAAAGGTTTATCTTGCAACCGACCCTGACCGTGAAGGAGAAGCGATTAGCTGGCATTTGCAAACGGTTTTAGGCTTGGATGAAAACGGGGAAAACAGAATAGAATTTAACGAAATTTCTCCCACGGCGGTACAAAACGCATTAAAAAATCCCAGAAAAATTAACTATAATCTCGTTGACGCGCAACAGGCAAGAAGAGTTTTGGACAGATTGGTGGGCTACAAGCTTTCGCCACTTTTAAACAACCGTATTCAAAACGGACTTTCGGCCGGCAGAGTGCAGTCGGTTGCGTTAAGATTAATCGTTGACAGAGAGCGTGAAATTACCTCCTTCGTGCCCGAAGGCTATTGGAACTTTTACGCAAATCTTCAAGATACGCAAAAAAAGTTTGCTCCGTTTAAGGGCTCTTATCAGCTTAAACGAAGCGGAAAAACCATCTCCGAAGAAAAGGCAAAAGCCGTTGAATCGGCTATATATGGCGGGCAATTCGTCGTTAGTAAGGTAAAAAACGGCGTAATAAAGCAACACGCGCCCGCGCCCTTTACAACCTCTTCTCTCCAACAGGACGCGTCTAATAAGTTTGGTATGTCCTCGCCCGAAACTATGTTGGTTGCCCAGCATTTATACGAGGGTATGGACGTAGGCGGCGACCATATCGCCCTTATAACTTATATAAGAACGGACTCGGTAAGGGTTTCGTACGAAGCGCAGAAAAACGCTTTAAGCTTTATTAAAGAAAATTACGGCGAAAAATTCGTGCCTGCAAAGCCCAACCACTACGCTACCAAAAAGGGTGCGCAGGACGCGCACGAGGCTATCCGCCCCATAAACCTTGCGGTTACGCCTGCAAGCGTTAAAAAATATCTCGATAAAAAGCACTATAACATATATAAATTAGTATACGACCGCTTTATCGCATCACAAATGGCGGAGGCCCAGTATAATTCAATGCAAATCGAAAGCGTTTGCGCGGGCTACACCTTTAAGTCAAGCGGAAAGTCTCTTCTTTTTGCAGGCTTTACCTCCGCATACCAAGAAACGAAGCCCCAAACTGACGAGGAGGAGGAAAGCGCAAAATTGTTGCCCCCCTTATCGGTTGGCGACGTGCTTTTGCTAAATTCCTTTGAAAAGGAACAAAAATTTACCCGTCCCCCCTACCGCTTTACCGACGCGTCGCTCGTTAAGGCGATGGAAGAAAAGGGTATAGGCAGACCTTCTACCTACGCGTCTATAATTTCCGTATTAACAAAGCGCAAGTACGTGGAAAAGGACGGCAAGTATATGCTTCCTACCGAGGTTGCGTATAAAATAACCGATATGCTCGTTAAGTATTTTACCGACATTATGGACGTAGGCTTTACGGCTAAAATGGAGGACGAGCTTGATAAAATTGAAGACGGCGGTATCGATTGGCATAAAATTATTGCCGATTTCTACCCCTCTTTTGCCGATAAATTAAAGTTTGCTTCTACCGACGGCGACGAGGAAACGGACGAAATTTGCGAAAAGTGTGGCAGTATGATGATAAGAAGAATAGGAAAGTACGGCAAATATTTGGCTTGCTCTAACTATCCCACCTGCTCCAACATTTTAAGCGAATCGGAAGCGGAGGTTTCCAGCATGCGTTGCCCCAAATGTGGTGCTAATATGGTGGTAAAAAGCGGAAAGTTCGGCAAGTTTTTGGCTTGCCCTAACTACCCCGAGTGCTCTTCTATATTGCCCATTGACGCCAAGGTTACGGGCGATAAATGTACCGAGTGCGGTGAATTTATGCTTCTTAAAAAGGGCAAGTACGGCACTTATTTAGAGTGTGGCAAATGCGGAGCAAAGCGCCCCCTAAACGAGCCTGACGGCAAGGTAAAGGCGGGCGAAAAGACGGAAGGCGTATGTCCCGATTGCGGAAAGCCTATGCGCCGTATGACCTCTAAAACGGGCAAAATTTATTTCGGCTGTACCGGCTATCCCTCGTGTAAGTTTTTAAGCTGGGATATCTCCACGGGCGACAAGTGCCCCAAATGCGGTAAATTTTTAATTAAGCGTGGCAACGCTATTCGTTGTAGCGACAAAAATTGTACCTATTTACTTGAACTTTCCAAGGCGGAAGAAGATGAAAATTAAAATAATAGGCGCAGGGCTTGCCGGCTGTGAAGCGGCTTATTATTTGGCGGAGCGTGGCGTTGAAGTAACGCTTTACGATATTAAGCCAAACAAGTTTACCCCTGCGCACAAAAATAAAAATTTAGGCGAGCTCGTTTGCTCCAACTCCTTAAAATCAAGCGATACCTTTGCCAACGCTTGCGCCCTTTTAAAGGAAGAAATGCGCTTGCTTGGCTCGCTTATGATGGAAGCGGCGCAAAGCACTAAAATCCCCGCAGGCGGCGCGTTAGCCGTCGATAGGGACGAGTTTGCAAGTTATATAACGGAAAAAATATTTTCCCATAAAAACATTAAGTTTATAAGCGAAGAAATTTCTTCCTTACCGCAAGGGGAATTTTGCATAGTGGCAACGGGCCCCTTAACTACCGACAGCCTTTCTGGCGATATTCAAAGGGCTTTGGGCTCGGGCTTGCATTTTTACGACGCCTCCGCACCTATCGTTTCAAAGGATTCAATCGATTTTTCCAACTGCTTTTACGGCGACAGATACGGCAAGGGCGGGGACGATTATATTAACTGCCCATTAGATAAAGACACCTATATATCCTTCGTCGAAGCCTTAATTTCTGCGGAAAAAGCACTTTTGCACGAGTTTGAAAAAAAGGAAATTTTCGAAGGCTGTATGCCGGTGGAAATTATGGCGGCAAGGGGTATAGATACTCTTCGCTTCGGCCCGTTTAAGCCCGTTGGCTTGCAGGACGAAAACGGCAATAAATTTTACGCTGTTATGCAGCTTCGCAAAGAAAATTCTCAAGGCACGGCGTACAATTTGGTGGGTTGCCAAACGAACTTAAAATTCCCCGAGCAAAAAAGGGTGTTTTCAATGATTCCCGCCCTAAAGAACGCAGAATTTTTGCGCTACGGCGTTATGCACCGCAATACATATTTAAACGCGCCCGATTTTTTAAACGCGGACTTTTCGCTTAAAGAAGACGGCAAGGTGTTTTTTGCAGGGCAAATTACGGGTGTCGAGGGTTATGTAGAATCGGCGGCAAGCGGGCTTTTATGCGCAATTCACGCCCTTAATAAGCTTAATGGTAAACAGCCTATAATACCCGAGGATATAACCGTTTTAGGCGCTTTGTCGGCGCATATATGCACGCCAAATAAAAATTATCAGCCTATGAACGCCAACTTTGGAATACTTAGGCAGGCGGAAAAAAGAATAAAAGATAAAAAGGAACGCTACCGCTATTTAGCGGAACGCGCGCTACAAAGCATTAAAAAATATAAAGAAGAAATTAATTTATAAAGGTAAAATTATGGCAGTAGAATTTCACGCAACTACAATTTGCGGCGTAAAACGCGACGGCGTTATCGCCATTGCAGGCGACGGTCAAGTTACTATGGGCGAAAGCGTAATATTTAAAAATACCGCAACCAAGGTTAAGCGCATTTACGGCGGTAAGGTAATCGTGGG
Source organism: Clostridiales bacterium (assembly GCA_015069485.1). Lineage (GTDB taxonomy): Bacteria > Bacillota > Clostridia > Christensenellales > Borkfalkiaceae > Coproplasma. Next base: position 15,068 of record SVIM01000001.1, read on the forward strand.
CTTTGCAGGCTCGGTTGCCGATGCCTTTTCGTTAAGCGAAAAATTCGAAGGTATGTTAAATAAATTTTCGGGCAATTTAATGCGCTCTGCGGTGGAGCTTGCCGAGCTTTGGCGCGCCGATAAGGCAGTAAGAAAGTTAGAGGCGTTGATGATAGTTGCCGATAAGGAGACTATGCTTATCGTTTCCGGCACGGGCGAGGTTATCGAGCCTGACGACGGAATTGCCGCAATAGGAAGCGGTGGGAATTACGCTATGGCGGCGGCAAGGGCGCTTTATCAAAACACGCAGTTTTCCGCAGAAGAAATTGCAAAAAAAGCGCTTAAAATCGCTTCGGAAATTTGCGTTTACACCAACGATAACATCAAGTGCGAAACCGTATAAAATATTTAAATTATTTTTATTAAATGCGATATATTACCGCGTCAATTTATAAATTATAGGGAGAAATAACCGTGGATTTAACACCTAAACAAATAGTTCACGAACTAAATAAATATATTATCGGGCAGGACGAAGCGAAAAAGGCGGTGGCTATCGCTTTGCGCAACCGTTTTAGAAGAAGCCAGCTTTCCCCCGAGCTTCAGGATGAAATTACACCTAAAAATATTATTATGAAGGGCCCTACCGGCGTTGGTAAAACGGAAATTGCAAGGCGACTTGCAAAGCTTGTAAAAGCGCCCTTTTTAAAGGTGGAAGCAACGAAATACACCGAAGTCGGTTACGTTGGCAGGGACGTGGAATCTATGATTCGCGACCTTGCTGAATGCGCTATTCGTTTAGTTAAGGAAGAAAAGACGGCAGAGGTTAAATACAAGGCGTTGGCTACTGCTGAAAGAAGGGTGGCAAAGGCGCTTTTAGAAATTAAAAAGGACGAGCGTGGCGAAATGGATAAATCCGTTTTCGAAGAAAAGCTTGTAACGGAAATCCACGCAGGCAAGCACGACAATGTAACCGTTGAAATCGAGGTTGCAAGCGCTCCTAAATCGCTCGACTTAACCCCCGGCTCTGCTACCGCTATCGATTTAGGCTCGATTTTTGAAATGGGCATGGGCGGTAAAAAGAAAAAGCGTAAAATCGCCGTAAGGGAAGCAATTAACCTAATTATGTCGGAGGAAGCGGATAAGCTTATCGATAAGGACGCGTTAAACGCAGAGGCAATTCGCCGCGCCGAAAACGACGGTATAATTTTTATAGATGAAATCGATAAAATCGCAGGCAAGCACAATCACGGGGCAGACGTCTCCCGCGAGGGCGTTCAACGCGATATATTACCTATCGTAGAAGGCTGCACCGTACAAACGAAGTACGGCCCTATCCGCACGGATTACATTTTATTTATTGCCGCGGGCGCTTTCCACGTTTCAAAGGTGGAGGATTTAATCCCCGAGCTTCAAGGCAGATTCCCTATTCAGGTAGAGCTTAAAAGCTTAACCAAGCAGGATTTTATTAATATTTTAACTCAACCCCAAAACGCAATAACAAGGCAGTATTCGCTTTTATTGCAGGTAGATAATATCGACTTGCAGTTCACTCCCGACGCCATAGAAAAAATTGCGGAAATTTCAGAAGATATTAACGCTACCTCCGAAGATATCGGCGCTCGCCGACTTCATACCGTTATGGAATATCTTTTAGAAGATATTTCCTTTAACGCAGGCGGAAACGACTATCCTATCATCACGGTAGAAATTAATAAAAAATACGTAGAAGAGCACCTTGAAAAGGTAGTTAAAAATAGGGACTTAAAGCAATACATTATTTAATTGCCCCCTATATATATCGCAGTTAACGGCGTTTTTGCGCTGTTATCAGCTAAAATATTTTTTGCACAAAGCGTAATTTTCTTTGCCCTGGCAAATAAAATTATTGCAAAGGGCAAGCATTAAAAGAGGTTTATTATGATTAATATCCCCAAGGGCACGAAGGACGTTTTGCCCGCAAATTCATATAAATGGCAGTTCGTAGAAGAAAATGCAAGAAAGGTGGCAAGGCTTTTTAATTTAAAGGAAGTGCGCACGCCCGTATTCGAGCATACCGAGCTTTTCGCCCGTGGCGTAGGCGACACCACCGATATCGTAAACAAGGAAATGTATACCTTTGAGGATAAGGGTGGCAGGTCTATCACGCTTAAGCCCGAAGGTACTGCCGGCGTTGCGAGGATGTTTATTGAAAACGGTATGCACGCAGGCGTTTTGCCCGTAAAAACCTTTTATATAACCCCTTGCTTCCGTTACGAGCGTCCCCAAGCAGGCAGACTGCGTGAATTCCATCAGTTTGGCATAGAAATTTTCGGTTCTAAAACGCCCGATACGGACGCCGAAGTAATTTTTGCGGCGCAAAGCTTTTTAAATAAGCTTGGCATTACCGAAATTGCGCTTAATATAAACTCTATCGGTTGCAAAACCTGTAGGGCGCAATATAACGCTGCGCTTAAGGCTTACCTTGAGCCTAACCTTGCAGATATGTGCGAAACCTGCAAGGCAAGGTTTGATAAAAACCCTTTAAGAATTTTAGATTGCAAGGAAGAAAAGTGCAAAAGCATAAATGAAAACGCCCCTAAAATCGTCGATTATTTATGCGACGAGTGCGCGTCTCACTTTGCTCTCGTTAAGGAATATTTAGACGGGCAAGGCGTAAAATACACCGTTAATCCCTACATAGTAAGGGGTTTAGATTATTATTCAAAAACCGTTTTTGAATTCGTTTCAACAAAAATCGGCAGTCAGGGCACGGTTTGTGGCGGTGGCAGATACGACACCTTAATCGAAAATTTAGGCGGAGCTTCTACCCCTGCAATCGGCTTTGGCGCAGGGATTGAAAGGCTGTTGCTTTTAATGGAAAACACGGGCGTTGAAATCGAGGATACGACGAAGCCCACCATCTACCTTGCAGGGATGGACGAGTTAAGCCGTAAAAAGGCGTTCGAATTAGCAATGCAAATCCGTTCGGCAGGCATTTCTGCCGAGGTGGACCATATGGCAAAATCGGTTAAGGCACAGTTTAAGTACGCCGATAAAATCGGCGCAAGGTTCGTTGCCGCAATAGGCAGCGCAGAGCTTGAAAGCGGTGTTTGCAACTTAAAGGAAATGGCTACGGGTGTGCAAACTGCGGTTAAATTTGAAGATTTAATCACATACTTAAAGTAAAGTAAATTTACGCTAAAATTGCGTACATAGGAGGAATTATGATAAAACAAGTAAACACGCAACAATTTGACGAACTTTTAAAAGGAAGTATGCCTATCGTTTGCGACTTTTTTGCAACCTGGTGCGGTCCTTGCAAAATGCTTGCCCCCGTTATGGAGCAAATTTCAGAAGAGCTTAAAATGCAAGCGTACTTCGTAAAGGTTGATATCGACGATAATATGGAGCTTGCCGCACGCTACGGCATAATGTCTATTCCCACCGTAATGATATTTAAAAACGGTGAAGAGGTGGCAAAAACTATGGGCTTTATGCCTAAATCAGAAGCGATTAAGTTCGTGCAAAACAATATTTAAGGTAAAAGCCCCTGCAGCTTAAAGCTTGCACGGGCTTTATTTTTTTACCTAATCTAATTAATAAAATTTTACCATATTGCAGTTTAATTTATATTATTTTATAATATTTGAACGATATTCAATAAAATTTACAACCTGGCATAAGCTTTAAATACAATAATTAAGATACTTGCATTTTTCGTATTGCTATGCTATAATTAATTTAATAAATATAATAAGGTGGCGTTATGACTAACGAACAAAAAATAGAAAGAATAAAACAAACTAAAATCGTACCCGTAGTAGTGCTTAACAGCATTGAAGAAACCTTGCCCAAAATGCAAGCGCTTGTGGACGGCGGACTTCCCTGTGCGGAAATCACTTTTAGAACGCCTTGCGCCGCGCAAGCTATTGCGTTAACCGTAAAAACCTTCCCCGATATGTTCGTGGGCGCAGGTACGGTTATAAACCGTGAACAATGCGAAAGGGCTATCGAGGCAGGCTCGCAATTTATAGTTTCCCCCGGGTTTTCGGAAGAGGTTGCCGACTGCTGTAAAAAGCACGATATGTTATATCTTCCCGGCGTAGTTACCCCCACCGAGGTTATGGCGGCGGTAGCAAAGGGCTTAACTACCTTAAAGTTTTTCCCTGCTTCAAACTTTGGCGGGCTTAAAACTATAAAGGCGATTTGCGCAGCGTTTCCTTACCTTAAAATTATGCCTACGGGCGGAATTTCTGCCGACAATATTTTAGAATATTTAGCGTATGACAAAATTATTGCTTGCGGTGGAAGCTGGATGATGAACGGCACCCCCAAAGAAATTAAGGAAAAAACAAAAAAAGCAGTAGAACTCGTTAAGTAATTTATTTAATTGAATAATAACACCCCACGCGTAAGTTTGCCTTAGCTTAACGGATTATGTTAACTGTGCGTGGGTTTTTTTTACTCTGAAGCGATTAAGGGACTTTTGGTTTCGTCTTTTAGTTATTGCATCGATAGTAGGCATCATGAACTTGATAAAAACGTTTTAAAAATGAGAAAATATCAACATATCTTAATAAAGGTTTGCGAAAAGAATTAAATTTTTAAGTATCAATTACTAGAATAAACTGCCAGTAATTAGGGCATAGTATGCCACCAATTTGTATTTTAAGGTAAAATAAGGGGGCGGGGAGCTTTGTAAAAAAGCTCCCCGCCCGTTTAATATTTACAGCAAAATTTTTCCTTGAAACATTATTAGCCGTATTTATTTTAAAGTCGAGGAAAGGCAATATTTGCAAATGCTACAAAATTTATACAATATGCTACCTTTAGTTGGTTGATTTGCTTTTATTATTATAATATAATTAATTTAAACGAATAAAAAGGACCTATGGAGAGGTTATATACAATGAACTTTGGTGAAAGAATACAAGACTTACGAAAGAAAAAGGGCTATTCACAGGGGGATTTAGCTGGGTATTTAAATATGTCACGCCAAGCGGTTGCTAAATGGGAACAAAACGTATGTGAACCGAACATGGATTGTTTGATATCTATGGCGGAGTTATTCGACGTCGATTTGGATTTTTTAATTACAGGAAAATCTAAAGAAAAAAGAACGGAAGACGTTATTCACAAAAAAGAAACAATCGAAATAAAAGAAAAAGAGCTTTTGTTAGATAGGAAGGATATTATTCTTTTAATAACCTTAATAACATCCATAATAGTATTTATTGGTTTGTTTGTTTACGCTTTATTAAATCCAATACATTATTATCTTGGCAAATCGTTTATTTGGTGGTACATTCCCTTTTTGGATTGGACAGACTTTTGGTTTCGGCTTTTAGTTATTGCTTCGATTATAGGCATCGTGTACTCTATTAAAACTTTTTTAAAAAGGAAAAAATAATATGATATCAGTAATTTCATTAATGCTAATTGTGGTAATTTTTGCAAGTCAAACTTTTACGTTTTTCCCTGTCTTAACAGAAAACGTTTTGGTTCAAAAGGTCAAGAACTTGGATGCAATTTCTATGGCAAACTATGATGATTCTTACTTAGGAGCCATTTTCTATCAATCTATAGATGAGAGTAAAATTGAATATGTAAACTCAAAATCACTTTTATCAGAAATAAATGAATATAAGGAGGATTATGTCGAAGGAAAACTTTTAGGGAAATATTTTTATGAGGTAGAAGAAGGTATTGTAGGCGAAGGCTATTTAATCGGAACCGATTTTACAACAAATGAATATTTAGACAAAATGGTAGATACCGCTAAAGAGGAAATCAAAAGCGGAAAAATTCAACGCGATTACCAAAATGCCAATGCGCGTTCAATCGTGAGTATGGCAATTGGTCAGTCTTGGAGTTTAGTTACTTCTAAAAAAATTACCTGGAGTTTGGATTATGAGGATATTCATTACGGTGATTTTGCTGAATGGTATTCAAGTTTTAAGATATTAACGGACAATTACGCATATTATTTAATTGCACACGAAACTTATATCGCTCCAAATAATGATGGGACTGACGATTTTAGAACGAGTAGGTTAACATATAATTTTATATCACATAGTCAAGTTGAGTTGCGTGATTATCAGCCAAAGAGCAAAAATCCAAACATGACTATTTCTTACGGGGTAGATCTAAGTGCTGAAATTAGTTCAGATTCTTCATCAACTGTGAGCGCCGGGGTGTCATCTACATATTCTACAATTTTAGAATCGCCTAAAGTGTATGATAAAGGTAATATGGCAAATGACGAAGTAAACATTGAATTTGAATACCATAATGCTTGGAGTACCGATGAACCGTGGCTTTCATATAACACAAATCAGTCAATGCAAACAGCAATATATATTATAAGAGAAAACATAAATACTGGTTACGTAGTAAATTATGATTTTAGAACAATTCAAATGGTGCGTGATGACTTATGGTTTTGGAATGATAAAACCGTTAATTTTAAGATGGATATGCTAAAAAATGGAGCATCTATAAAGCCTTAAGCGTTAAGTGTTTTAATATCAATAAATAAATAAACGTGTAAAAAAATAAGGGCGGACGGCTTTTTTAAGCCGTCCGCCCATTTAATATTTATAACAAAATTTTTGCTTGTAGCAGTATTAGTAGTTTGCTTATTAAAAGCTGTTCATTAATACATAGTGCGCTACTAATTTTAAGTGCGCACTATCGTATTAAACCGTGCCCCTAAAGCCTTTGCCAAGAATTTCTTGCGCGTCGGTTATTATTACGAATGATTCAGGGTCAAGCTTTTTAACGCTAATTTTAAGCTTTAACGCTTCGGCGCGGTTACATACCGTAATAATAACCTTTTTGTCGCCGTGGGTATATCCGCCTTGCGCGTCGTAGGATGTAAAGCCACGCTCCATCTCTTGCAAAATATAATTTCCAATAACCTCGGGGTTTGAAGTAATAATGGTAATATACTTACTTTTTACCATATTTTCTATAACGCCGTCAATTAAAAACGCCTTTGCAAAAAGCCCTAAAATCGAATATAGTCCCGCCTCAATTCCAAATACGAAGAAGGTAGAGCCCGCTATAACGGCGTCGGTTATAAGCAACGCCAACCCCACGTTTATTTTTGAATATTTTTTAAGTATAAGAGCAATAATGTCAGTACCGCCGGAGGAAGCTTCGCAGTTAAATATAATTGCGCTACCTACGCCCGTTAAAAGTATTGCGTAAACAAGCTCCATTAACGGTTGGTTGGAAAGTGGACCTTCAAGGGGGAAAATATATTCAAACGCCAAGTTTTCGAGGGAATATACAAGCGAGCAATAAATGGTTTTAAAGGTGCATCCCCTGCCTAAAAATATAAAGCCTACTATAAGCAGTAAGGCGTTTATAATAAGCACGTAATGCGACTGCGTAAGGGGTACGACTTCCCCTAAAAGACGCCCAAGTATTATTGAAATACCGCTAACTCCGCCCGTTGCAAAGTTATTTGGCGCTTTAAAAAAATAGACGCCTGCGGCAAGAAGAAGCGTACCTAAATTAAGTATTAGCCAATACGCCACTTTAGAAATATTTTTATTGCGCTTTTTCATAATTCTTCCTTAAAATAAGTATTTAAGCGAATAAATAATAACACTTTAAAAGTGTTATGTCAACGAATAATTAAAAATATAATATTGACTTTGCGCCGATTATATGTTACAATAATCTTTGTAAACATTCGGCACAAACCAAAGGACTTTATAATGATAAACAAAAAGGCAATTTTTTCGGACGAAACAAAAGATTATAAAACCCCGTACGAGCCTAAAAGCGGGGATACCGTTACGATTAAAATTAGAGCGCTAAAAAACGATATTATTCAAGCATATGCTTATATCAACGGCAAAAAAACGGCGCTTAAAAGAACTAAAACAGAAGGCGAGTTCGACTTTTTTGAAGCCTCGTTTATATGCGGTGACAAAAAGGTAGAATACTATTTCGAGCTTTTAGACGAAGACGATAAAATTTACTACAACAGATTAGGTTGCTTAAAGAAGATAGAAAAGGAATATAACTTTTCGTTCACGCCAAACTTCACCATTCCCGACTGGGCGAAGGGAGCAATTTATTACCAAATATTTACCGACAGATTTTGTAACGGCGATAAGACGAACGACGTAGAAGACAACGAATATTTTTATACGGGCGGGCATTCCGTACAGGTAAAAAACTGGGAAAAGGTGCCCGACGAATTAGACGTAAGGTGCTTTTACGGTGGCGATTTACAGGGCGTTAGAAAAAAACTAAGCTACCTAAAGGATTTAGGCGTTGAAGTAATTTATTTTAATCCCTTGTTCGTTTCGCCCAGCAACCACAAATACGACACGCAGGATTACGAATATATCGACCCTCACCTTGCAATTATCAAAAACGATTTAGAGCATAAAATGGAAGAGTGGGAGCACCATAACGGCTATGCGCCCAAGTACATTAAAAGGGTAACCGATAAAGAAAACCTTGAAAAGAGTAACGAATTTTTTGCGCAGCTCGTAAAAGAAATTCACGGGCTTGGTATGAAAGTCGTAATAGACGGCGTGTTTAATCATTGCGGTTCGTTTAATAAGTGGCTTGATAGGGAAGGCATATATTTAAGCAAAAAGGGCTACGAAAAGGGTGCTTTTCAATGCGTAAAAAGTCCGTACAGAAGCTATTTTAAATTTAAAAATCCCGATATCGTCGATAGCGAATACGAAGGTTGGTGGAACTATATTACGCTACCTAAGCTAAATTACGAAGAAAGCGAGGAGCTGGAGCAAAGCGTTTTAAGGGTAGGCGCAAAGTGGGTATCCGCGCCCTACTGCGCCGACGGCTGGCGCTTGGACGTTGCCGCCGATTTAGGTCACAGCGAAAAATACAACCACGAATTTTGGAAAAAGTTTAGAAGAAGCGTAAGGGACGCAAACCCCCAAGCGTTTATTATGAGCGAGCATTACGGCTCCCCCAAATCTTGGCTTGAAGGGGACGAGTGGGACTCGGTTATGAATTACGACGCCTTTATGGAACCCGTAACTTGGTTTTTAACGGGCGTGGATAAGCACAGTAAATCTTTTAGTAGCGAAAGATTTTTAAACGGCGAGCTGTTTTTTGAAAGTATGGCGAAAAATATGGCTAAATTCCCCCGCCCTTCGTTAGACTCCGCCCTAAATCAGCTTTCTAATCACGACCACTCAAGGTTTTTAACCCGCACTAACGGCACGGTTGGCACGATTAAAACGATGGGCGCGGAAGCGGCTAAAAAGAATATTGATAAAGCCGTGTTTGCCCTGGGCGTGTTATTGCAAATGACTTGGCCCGGCTCACCGGGAATTTATTACGGGGACGAGGCCGGTCAGGTAGGCTGGACGGACCCCGACAACAGAAGAACTTACCCTTGGGGTAAGGAGGATAAACGCCTTATACTCCTGCACAAAAAATTAACGGAATTAAGGGGTAAGACGGACTGCCTTAAAATGGGTAGCGTAAAGGCGTTGACATACGGGGACGGATATATATCCTATGCCCGCTTTAATAAAAACGACTGTGTTATCGTGGTAATAAACCGCAATAAAACGGACGAAAAGTTTATTCTTCCCGTATGGGAGGCAGGGGTTAAAAACGGCGCCGTTTTAAGTAACTGCTTCGATTCTTCCGCCCCCGAATTTAACTGCGAAGAGCAGGTAAAGGTGAAAAACGGAAGGGTAACGGTAGAAGTTAAGGCAAAAAGCGGCAAGGCGTTTTACTGTAAGCTTTAAGGGCGTTGCAGGGCACAGTTTTAAAGCAAAAAAATTAATTGGTACGCACATATGCGCCGTTTAATAAAATTGCGCATATAGGGAGGTATTTATGGAAAATAAATTTTTTACCGATTTAGACAGGCATTATTTTCACCAAGGAACGCATTACGAGCTATATAACAAGATGGGCGCGCATATACGCCAAATAGACGGCGTTTGGGGCGTGCAATTCGTGCTTTGGGCGCCAAACGCAAGGGCAGTTTGCGTAGTGTGCGATTCTAACGGATGGACTCCTTGGAAAAGCGTTATGGAAAAGGTGGACGACAGTATTTGGGAGCTGTTTATTCCAAACCTTGCAGAAGGAGAAAAATATAAATATCTCGTGGTAAGGGCAGACGGCTCCGAGGTACAAAAATGCGACCCCTACGCTTACCGTACCGAGCTTCGCCCCAACAACGCGTCGATAGTGGTTGACCTTGAAGATTTTGAGTGGAGCGACGAAAAATGGCTTGACGAAAAGGCGGAAGAAAACTTTTTAGAAAAGCCTATGTCCGTTTACGAGGTTCATTTAGGCTCGTGGAAAAAGGACGAAAGTAAAAACGACGAGCATAGATTTTTAGACTATAAAACGCTCGCTCACGAGCTTGCGGAATATATTTTATATATGGGCTACACCCATATAGAGCTTATGGGAATTTGCGAATATCCCTTCGATCCTTCTTGGGGCTATCAGGTAACGGGCTATTTTTCGCCCACCGCCCGCTACGGCTCTCCGCAGGATTTTATGTACTTCGTGGACTATATGCACAAAAACGGTATCGGGGTAATTTTAGACTGGGTGCCCGCGCATTTTCCCAAGGACGATTTTGGCCTTGCTAACTTTGACGGAACGCCCCTTTACGAATACGCCGATCCCCTTCGCGCAGAATATCCCGAGTGGGGAACAAAGGCGTTTGATTTAGGCAAAAAGGAAGTTTCTAACTTTTTAATTGCAAGCGCGTTTTTCTGGGTTAAAAAATATCATGTGGACGCGTTAAGGGTGGATGCGGTATGCTCTATGCTCTACAACAGCTTCGGCAGGCAAGAGTGGCGTCCCAACAAGGACGGTGGCGACACTAATTTAGAAAGCTTTGAATTTTTCCGCCACTTAAACAGCGTATTGCGCCAACGCACAAACGCTTACTTAATCGCAGAAGATTCCTCTATATTAGAGGGCGTAACCAAGCCCGCGGCAAAGGGTGGCTTGGGCTTTGGTATGAAGTGGAATATGGGCTGGATGAACGATACTCTTTCGTATATGAAAAAGGACCCCGTTTTCCGTAAATATCACCATTGGCAAATCACACATACCTTTGAATATATTTTCGACGAAAACTATATGCTCGTTTTATCGCACGACGAGGTAGTGTACGGCAAGGGCTCAATGTATAACAAATTCCCCGGCAACCATATGGATAAATTCGGTAGCCTAAAAACCTGCTACACTATGATGATGGGGCACCCCGGCAAAAAGCTACTTTTTATGGGGCAGGACTTTGCGCAGAAAAACGAGTGGAACTACGCAACCGGCTTAGACTGGTATTTATGCGACGACGAAGGCCATAAGGACGTACAAAATTGCTACCGTTCCCTTTTGCACCTTTATAAAGAACGCCCCGTTTTGTATAACGATACCACCAAGGCGTCCTTCGAGTGGATTAATAGCGGTGACTTTAACAGAAGCATCTTCTCGTTTATTCGCCGTAACCCTTGGAACTATAATAACGCGCTCGTGTTCGTATGTAACTTCACGCCCATCTTCCGCGAAAATTTCGCAGTAGGCGTGCCCGTTTTAGGAACTTATAACCGCATTTTTTCTACCTATCCCGACGAAAGACCTTACACGGTGGAAGCGGAAGAAAGGCTTTGCGACGGCAGACCTTATTGCGTGCCCTTCAACCTTCGCCCCTTCGAATCTATGATTTTCGAAGTGCCCTTCGTTGAAGAAACCGAAGAGGAGAAAAAGGATAAGGATAAGCAAATCGAAAGTGCAAAGCAAGAATTTACGCTCGCTAAAAACGACTTGTCGCATATCCCCTCCGATACCCCGCCCTTAAAAGAAAAACCTTCTAAAAAGGTAAATTTAAAACGAATTTTAAAGGTAGTAAAAAAGAAGTAATTTTGCAATGCTTTGGGCATATATGCCCGTCAATTATAAAAAAAGCGCTAAAAAAATTAAAAAATAAAAGGCTTTATTGTAAACGGCTTATGATAAAAGATATTCAACAAAAAATTTTAAATCTTAAAAAAGAAAGGGACGTGTGCATTTTAGCGCACAGCTATATGAGCGAAGAAATTTGCGAAATTGCCGACTTTACGGGCGATAGCTACGCCTTATCGGTAAAGGCAAAAACGGCTCCTCAAAGCACGGTTATAATGTGTGGCGTTCGCTTTATGGCAGAAACGGTTAAGCTTTTATCCCCCCAAAAAAAGGTGTACCTTGCCAACCCGATTGCAGGCTGTCCTATGGCAGAGCAAATGGATAAGGAGCTTATATCGCAGGTAAAGGAAGGCTTGGGGCAGGATTATGCCGTCGTTGCCTACATCAACACCACTACGGAGCTTAAAACGGTGTGCGACGTTTGCGTAACCTCCTCGTCCGCGCTAAAAATTTGCAGGGCAATTCCGCAAAAAAACATACTGTTTATTCCCGATATAAATTTGGGTACTTATATAAAGGAACAAATTCCCGAAAAGAACTTTAAGCTTCTTCACGGTGGCTGTCCCACGCACGCAAAAATTAGCGAAAAGGAAGCGTTAGCAGTAAAAAAGGCGCACCCCAACGCTTTGTTTTTGGTGCACCCCGAGTGCAGGGCAGAAGTCGTTAAGCACGCCGATTTCGTCGGCTCAACCTCCGGCATTATGGATTTTGCCGAAAAATCTACGGCAAAAGAATTTATTATCGGCACGGAAAATTCTATCGTACAGCACCTGCAATTCAAATGTCCCGATAAGGATTTTTATCCCCTTTCAAAGGACCTTGTTTGCCACAATATGAAGGCTACGACCTTAATCGACGTATATAACTGCCTTTTAGGCAAGGGCGGGGAAGAAATGATTATAGACGAAGAAACCCGCCAAAAAGCAGTAAACTGCATAAATAAAATGATAGAGTACGGTGGCTAATATGATGATAACTACAAAGGGCAGAAACGCCCTAAAAATAATGCTCGACTTGGCTCAGCATAACGACGGAAACAATGTTTCGTTGGCAGATATAGCGGGGCGAACGAAAGAATCGCTTAAATATTTAGAAGCGGTAATGGCTCAGCTTTCCTCTGCCGGCTTGGTAGTAAGCGCAAGGGGAAAAAGCGGTGGCTACCGCCTTGCAAAATCTCCTAACGAGTATTCCGTTGCCGAAATTATTTTGGCATCCGAAGGCTCGCTTGCGCCCGTATCGTGCCTTTATTCCGAAAACCCCTGCGAAAACGCAAATAATTGCCTTTCGCTCCCCTTATGGAAGGAGCTTGACGAAGTAATAAACAATTTTTTAAGCTCTAAAACCCTCGCCGATTTATTAAAATAACCACAACGCCCCTTGTTAATCTTTAGGGGCGTTTTTTATGCTATAAATAGCGTTATTCTTTAGTGAAGCCCGTAGTAGCTTATTTTTTTCATCCTTGAGAAGCGTAGCCGTAGGTTTTGCTATGTCATCATTAAGGAGCGTAGCCGTAGGTTTTGCTATGTCATCATTGAGGAGTGTAGCCGTAGGTTTTGCTATGTCATCATTGAGGAGCGTAGCCGTAGGTTTTGCTATGTCATCATTAAGGAGTGTAGCCGTAGGTTTTGCTATGTCATCATTAAGGAGCGTAGCCGTAGGTTTTGCTATGTCATCCTTGAGAAGCGTAGCCGTAGGTTTTGCTATGTCATCCTTGAGGAGTGTAGCCGTAGGTTTTGCTATGTCATCCTTGAGAAGCGTAGCCGTAGGTTTTGCTATGTCATCCTTGAGGAGTGTAGCCGTAGGTTTTGCTATGTCATCATTAAGGAGCGTAGCCGTAGGTTTTGCTATGTCATCATTAAGGAGTGTAGCCGTAGGTTTTGCTATGTCATCCTTGAGGAGCGTAGCGACGAAGGATCTAATGAGATTCTTCGTTGCACTCAGAATGACAATAAAGGTAATACAACGCAAGGCAAAACCAAAGCAACAAGGGCTTACCTCATCCGACTTTGTCTTACGCCAAAGCCACCTTCCCCTTGGCAAAAGGGGAAGGCTACAACTCCCCCAAAGCCTTCCCACTTTTAAGGGGGAAGGGGGACCGCTTGCGGTGGATGAGGGTTGGTATAATAAAGGCAAAGCCAAAGCAACAAGGGCTTACCTCATCCGACTTTGTCTTACGCCAAAGCCACCTTCCCCTTGGCAAAAGGGGAAGGCTGCAATAAGGCAAAGCCAAAGCAACAAGGGGAAGGCTACGACAAAGCGACAACTAGGCAAAAAAGGCAGAAAACTACTGCAATACTGTAACAACACTACAACAACACTACAACAAAAATACAACAACACTACAACAAAAAAGTGTTGTTTAACATATGATATAAGAAAAACTAATACCTTAACAAAATATAAACAACAAACGCAATTAGCCCCAACATATGGGGCTTTTATTTAACTTTTTACGGAAAAATTGTTAAGTTTAAGCAATACAGGCAAAAAAAAGCGTTAAACATTTTATTGACTTTAAAATATTATTTTCTTATAATGCTAACGTAGTTAAATGTCGAAAAATGTAGTTAGCAAAAAGCAAGCAACTATTTTTAAACGGCGCATATTGTCCAACCAAACGGCAGGCAGGGTTGCGTTTTTCCCCCAAAATATCCGCAACAGTATGCCTTAACCAAATTAATTGGGCGCTAAATATGCCCTAACAAAAACGGCGCTTGTGTTTGCTACAAGCATTTTCGCTTAACAATATAATTTTTTTTAAGTACTTAAGGAGGTACTATTATGAAAAGTAAAACCAAAATAATGACTATAGCAGCCGCATCTTTGGCATGCATAGCAGTAGCAGGCGTAGGTTTCGCAAGCTGGGTAATTACCGGTGCAGGAACAGATAATGTTAATGGTAATTTAACCGTTGAAACCGTAGATAACCAGTATGTTGGCGTTGAAGCTGGTGAAATAAGTGGTGATGTTGCTTTTACTGTAGCTGGAGGAGCTGGTTGGTTACGTGGTGAAAGTACAGCAGAAAGTTTAAACCCTTCATTTACTTTGCAAGGAACTAACGTTGCTAAAATGGCTAATGTTAAAATCACTATAGCGGCATCCGATAGTGAAAAATGGGCTACAGCAACTGGTTCAGCTACTGGTAGTGATAATGCTGACGATTATGTTTTAGATTTTAGTGAGATGACTATTTCATATAAAGTTGGCGACGGTAATGCAACTACTGTTAATTATGAAACCGATGGTTGGGTAATTCCTGCAAGCGCATTTGCTAGTAGCGATGCTACTGTTTTAACTGTAACTATTAATTTTGGTTGGGGGCAAGCGTTTATTCCTCAAGGTCAAAGTGCTGGTGTAAACCCTGCAACATATTATAGTAGCCAAACGCAAACATCAGCTTTGGTAGCTGAAGCGGATGCAAGATTAACGGCACTATATAACGCGTTAAATGGTGTATCATATACAGTTACTTGTACTCCTGTTGCAACAAGTGCAAACGCTTAATCACGCTATACATAGCATAGTCAAACAAAAAATTATTTTGGGGAAAATAACTTAATAAAAATATTCGGTTTTACTTAATACGCGTTTGGCGGAAAGCGAAATTGGCGTTTTCCGCCTTAACGCCAAAAGAAATCGGTGCATAACCACGCATTGTCATCCGTTAGCAAAGCCGTAGGGGCTTACTATGTCATCCTTGAACGGAGCCGTAGGGGCTTACTATGTCATCCTTGAACGGAGCCGTAGGGGCTTACTATGTCATCCTTGAGCGGAGCCGTAGGTTTTGCTATGTCATCCTTGAGCGAAGCCGTAGGCGAAGAGAAGGATCTAACGAGATTCTTCGTTACACTCAGAATGACAAGGTGGAGATTCTTCGTTGCACTCAGAATGACAGAATACGCCGTAGGGGCTTACTATGTCATCCTTGAGCGGAGCCGTAGGGGCTTACTGTGTCATCCTTGAGCGAAGCCGTAGGTTTTGCTATGTCATCCTTGAGCGGAGCCGTAGGCGAAGAGAAGGATCTAACGAGATTCTTCGTTGCACTCAGAATGACAAGGTGGATTCTTCGTTACACTCAGAATGACAGAATACGCCGTAGGGGCTTACTATGTCATCCTTGAACGGAGCCGTACTATGTCATCCTTGAGCGGAGCCGTAGGTTTTGCTATGTCATCCTTGAGCGGAGCCGTAGGCGAAGAGAAGGATCTAACGAGATTCTTCGTTACACTCAGAATGACAAGGTGGATTCTTCGTTGCGCCCGTACGACGGCTAAAATTATGCGTTTTACGGCAGTAGTGAAAAGTGTGCCCAACCGAATATAAAAGCACAACACGCGGTTGTGCTACTTGGCGTAAGCATTTGCACGTGGCAAAGGGCGTACGCTACCGTTTTTGCGTAAAAATTTTGTGTTACGCATTTATTTAAACGCGCGCGTATGTATATATGCGAGCGCCTATAAGGGTGATCTTTGCCCACCATGGCAAAAACTTCCCCCCCCTTGGCTTCTCCTGGGGGAGAAGCTGTCAACGCAGTTGACTGATGAGGGGGCATGGAAGAAACAAAAAAGGCAAAAAAAGAATTAGAGGGGGTAGCCCCTCAACCGAGTAAATCGCAAGGTTACGATTTACCCACCTTCTCCCCGAAGAGAAGGCAAGAATCCTGCCACCCCTTGTGGCAAAAATAAAAATCATTTCAGAGTAGGATTACATGGCAATACACACCAAAAGGTCCAATACTCGAAAGCGTATAGTTGCAGTAGTTGCTATATTTTTAGCGCTGGCTTTAATTACTACGGGCATAGCCTCGTGGCTTATCCTTTCGGACGGTCAAGGCAAGCTTCCCGGTGGCGTGCATATAGCAGAAGTTGCCGAAAGCGCAATCGAGTTTAAGGATTTAAAACTTAATAACGGCGAAAAGTCCTCGGGCGGGGTAGAAGGCGCGCATTTTGTCTTTGAACCGCAACGATACGACGACGACGGAAGAGTTAAGTGGAACGGCGTAAGTTACGAGTGTTTGACGGTTTCCGTTTCGGGTACCGTTTTAAACGCGCAGTATATGACGGACTTTTACTATACGCTAGCGTTGCCACAGGGTGTAATCGAGGCGGCGAAGAAGGGGTATATCGACGTAAGTGACTATTACGACGTCGAAACGGATTCCCTTATAAACCAGTACGTTGGATATTCTTCTAACAATTTCGAGGTACTGGAAGACGGCTCGAGTATGCTAAGATTCAGCTTTGAAGTTAAGCTTAAGTGGGGCGACGCATTTAACAAAATTAACCCCAGCGTTTACTTTGATACAGCGTATTACGACGAATTCGGCAACTTGGATAGCGACGCCGGCGCAGGCGTAGAAAATTCGACGGTAATAAGCGTATTAAACGATTTATACACAACGGTTAAATCAGGTTTTTCGGCAATGCCTCAATTTACCGTAACTTTAGTTGCCGAAGTATAGTATAGGCTCGCTATGCGGGCGAGTTAAATACCTTGCTAATCGCTAAATAGTCGCGTTGCAAGCAAGCTAAAAACCTTGCTAATCGCCATATAGTCGCGTTGCAACCGAAAAAACACTTGCAAAATTTTAAGTAAGCGCAAGTTGCATTTAGCGCGCTTTTAAAGCGTATAAATTATTATTCTGCTTTTGCAGAAGGTTTGTTAATTTAATTCGGCGCAAGCCGAAATATCACTTCCGCATCAAGCGGAAATTTAGGAATAAATTATGTCATCTACGGATATTATTGCTCTAATAGTAACGCTTGTAGGTGTGGCGGCGTTTGCTGCAGTATTTACGCTTTTATATTTATCCTATTCCAAATCTGCAATCGAGCAGACGGAAAGCGGAAAGCGTGATATCGAGCTTATAGACCAAGCACTTTTAGAGCGAACGGAAAAATTTAAACGAAAAAAGAAGATTGCTCAAGCCTTTAAATCGGTTTTATTTATCGTAACAATGGCAATATTAATTCCTCTATTTTTGTTTTCGCTATACGATAGGTTTTTTGGTAAACCGTTGCTTGAAAACAGCGTAATGGCGGTAGCTTCCGGCTCAATGAGCGTTAAAAACAAAAAGAACGAAAGCTACTTAACGGGGTACGACAACCAGTTCCAAACCTTTGATATGATTGTGCTTGAAAAGGTTGACTCGGTTGCAGAGCTTTCTTTATACGACGTAATCGCCTTTAAGGACGATACGGGAAGAACGATTATTCACCGAATTATTCTGGTGGAAAATAATAACGGAAAAATAACCTTTGAAACGCGTGGCGACGCTAACGAAGCGTCCGATACCTACCATCCCGAATTTGCCGACGTTTTGGGTAAATACACGGGCCAGCATATTCCCCTTTTGGGTATGCCCGTTTGCTTTTTACAGTCTGCTTCGGGTATAACTACCGTGCTTGCTTTATTCTATTGTGTATTTATGATAGATACAATAAGCAAAAAAATCGAAAACGTTGAAAAAGAAAGGGTAGAAAAGCTTTTTAATATAATTCAATCGCACGACGGTGAGGGAAGCGTTCACGCAGTTTTTAAAGAAACTATATATTATAAAGGTTTTGCATACGTATTCGACGAAAACGGCTTTGTGGAAAAAACGGAAATTTTACAGCAGGGCGAAATGCTTGAAGAAGATAAAATGTTAAAGGTTTTGGAAGCGGGCGAAGATAAAACGTCGAAGGAAATAATAATTGAAACGAGGAAGAACGATGCAGCAGGAACAGATTCAGGAACAGAAAAAAACAGCTAAGCAGTATTTCACCCGCAAAAATTTTATTGCGTGGTCTTTGTGTTGCCTTTACGCGGTGCTTTTAATTTTTACTGCAATTTGCATAAACGGCACTATGGGCTATAAGTCTAACGGCGAATTAAGCACAAAAAATAACCTTTTTGGCGCAGATATTACCAACGTTTTTGCAAGCATAACGCAAGCGGTGTTCGGCGGTCTTGTAGGCGCAGGTCTTGGCGGTTTAATTTGCGTGGCTTTGGTTGGTATTTGGTGTTGCGCAATTTTTTCAGCGGTATTTATTTTTGAATATCGCCACGCTATCGTAAACGGCAAAAACCCCAAATCGGGCAAAATGATAGGCTTATATATTTTAACCTTTGCTATTTGTCTGTTCCTTTCGTTAGGAATCGGGCTTTTGGTAATTCAGCCCCTTTTATCGGGCGCAGGCGGTTCTGCAACGGCAACCGCAGCCGATATTTTGCTTTATATAGCGCAAAGCTTAGTCGTAGCCTTAATTATATTTATTATAGTATTCGTGGTAGTCGGCTCGGTTACTATGCTCGTAGTAAACTTTATTAAGGTAGATAAGCCCTTCGACTTTTTCGATAACCAAGCAATTCAATCGGACGACGACGCGGAAGATATTAATATTGCAGAAAGCTTCGATCCTCTTCAGCCCAACGAATTACAGCAGGCTATGGAAGGTAACTACACCGGCGGTGGCGCAGGTGGCGTAGGCGGTGCGGTAGAAGGCGCTTCTGCAACCGTTGACAGAAACGAAGAGCTTGCCGAAAGGGAAATCGTATTCCCCTCGCTTTCAAAGCTCGACGACGAATACGGCGGAGACCCCATTGAAAGAATCGACGGCGACGACGTTTCTTTACAGCAGCTTTGCGAAGGCTTTAGAAATTACCTTGCAAAGGAAGAAAAGCTTTACTTCGATATAAACACCATAAGGGTATTCATCTCAGGCTTAAACGCATCCCGCCTTCTTTTGTTGGAAGGCTTGTCCGGTACGGGTAAATCATCCCTTCCCCGTTATTTTGCAAAATACGTAAACGGCAGGGCGTTCTTCACCCCCGTTCAGGCAACTTGGAGAGATAGAACTAACCTTTTAGGCTACTTCAACGACTTTAGCAAAACTTATAGCGAAACGGACTTCTTGTTAAAGCTTTACGAAGCAAACTACGATTTAGATAGAATTAATATGTTCGTTCTCGACGAACTTAACATCTCCCGCGTGGAATATTACTTTGCAGACTTCTTGTCCGTTTTGGAATACCCCGCAAGCGACTGGAAGTTAAGGCTTATGCACTTCCCCAAAACCTTCTTGCCCCCCATTAAGCTGGAAGACGGCTTTGTAAAAATCCCCGAAAACTCTTATTTCGTCGGCACGGCAAACAAGGACGACTCTACCTTCGTAATTGCAGACAAGGTTTACGACCGTGCAATTACCATTGACTTCGATAACCGTAACGAAGAATTTGAAGTAGAAGGCGAGGTTGAAAAAATAACCTTATCTAAGCATCACCTTGACGAATTGTTCTTAGACGCGTTAAATACCCCCGAATATGCCTTAACGAAAGAGGACGAAGCAAAATTCTTCGAAGTTACCGACTTCATTTACGAGGAATTCGACGTAGCGTTAGGTAACCGTATTTTAAGACAAATTAACGTACTCGTTCCCACCTTCGTTGCGTGCGGTGGCACTAAAGAAGAAGCGCTCGATTTCATGCTTTCCCGCAAGCTTATCTATAAGCTCGAAGGCAGATTTGAAGACTATATCAAAGTAAGATTAAAGCAACTTTTAGGCTTGCTTGCAAAGGTTTACGGCGCTGGCACTTTTAAAATGAGCGAAAAGGCTATAAATCTTTTAATTAAAAAGCTCTAATTTTAAAAACCGTATAAGCTTCGCATTTCTATGTCGCGCTGCGGTAACCCTCAGTCGTTTACGCCATAGTAAACTCTTTCGGGCTTTCCTCGCGCTTCGCAAACTGCTCGCTTCTCCGCTTTTTAAATCACTTACCCACAGTAAGTAGTAAGCTTGCATTTCTATGTCGCGCTGCGGTAACCCTCAGTCGTTTACGCGTAGTAAACTCTTTCGGGCTTTCCTCGCGCTTCGCAAACTGCTCGCTTCTCCGCTTAAAATATTTAAGTAAAATAAGGTGCAATCGGCGTATAGCGTGCGCTATTTCGTCGGTTTGCGCCTTGCAATTTAATTTGGAATTAGACCGTTATGATAAATTGTGAAGAAAAGTCCTTAAAGGCAACAATTTCAAAAATAAAACGATTTGCGTCGGAACACGCCGACGCCGTTTCGTTTTACCGTGAAATAGAAGCTTTGGGTGATTTATCCTTGCAATCTAAATCATTTAAAAACGACGAAAAATTCTTTGAAAGAGTAAATTATTTAATAAGCGTAATAGTAACCATTATAGCCCACCCCCATATAATCAACGTGCGCGAGGACATTATTATAAGGGCGGAGCAAGCGCCTGCTTTAACGGTGGATATGTTCGACAGAACGGTAAAAGACACCAAGCTATGGCGCGATAAGCGTGGCGAAATGGTGCCTGAAGAGGTTTATTACTATCAAAACGTGGACGAAATAAAAACCTACGAAAACAGGTTTATCGTTCACCTTATCGACGTGCTTTCCGATAGGCTTGCAGACTATTCCGCCTTCTATTCCTTTTTAATAGGAACGGTAAACGGGGGTAGCGCGCTATCGCAAAAAAACTCCGAGCTGGAAAAAAGTATCGAGCGTTTAGATTCTCTTTCTAAAAAAATTCGCCGTTTAAAAAACACCTATTTTTATAGGGAAGTAAGCAAGCGTTCTTGGGTGACGGCAATGGTTCAGCCCACCAACGTCCTACTAAAAAACAGGCACTATTTGCATTGCTTTAGGTTTTACCTTGAATATATCACCTACGGCTCTCGCGTGGCTTTAATCGACGATATTAAGGTATATTACTTTACCCATCTTTTGCAGGCGTTAAAGCGCGCAGGCTACAAATTAAGCCAACAGAGCGAAATGGAAATGATTTGCTACAACAACACGGGCGAAATCAAGTTTAACCGTCCTTTAAGCTTCGTTAACGAAACCTTTATTTTAACCGTGGACGGAGCAAAGGAATACGGCGGTTTGTGGTTTAGGGTAAGAAATAAAAAGGTAAGGCTTGGCGAGTGTAACCCTGCAAATCACTTGCTTTTATTCGACGGCTCGGTAACCTTTGACGAGTGCGACAAGAATACCGAAAGGTTTAAAAACTCGGGCGCAATGGCAATAGACGCTCTTTCCCCTTGGAACAGGGCAAAAATCAACGCTTGGGGCGCAGAGCCCGTAAACGAAAACCCCGTGCCTGAAAGGGAAATAACGGCGCGCTATATTGCCGAAAAAACTCACCTTATGCCCGCATCTCAAACTATATACGAAACGCATTGTCCCGTCTGCAGGGGAAGAAACATCACCGAGGACGAGGATTTTGGAATATTTACCTGTGGCTCGTGCAATACGAAATACACTTTTATCACTTCAACTAACTTAAAACAAATTTGGTTTATTAATCTTGGAATAAAATAATGGAACAAAATAACCGTACTGCGCCAAGCTTAACTAAGGCAACCGCGCCCAGCACTCCAACTAAATCATTTGCGCCCCAACAGCCCACGGCAAATAAGCCGGCGCAAACCGCTTCTAACATAGATAGGGAAGTTTTAATCTCCATTAAAAACCTTCACAAGGCATACGGCAAAAAGCAGGTTTTAAAGGGGCTTAATCTTGAGGTATATAAGGGCGAGCTCTTTGGCTTTTTAGGTAGAAACGGTATTGGTAAATCTACTACGATAGACTGTGTTATCGGCTCTAAAAAGTTCGAGCAGGGCGAAATTAAGGTAAACGGCTATAACGTTTTAAAGGAAGCAATGGCTGCAAAGCAATCCTTTGGCTACGTAGCCAGCGAGCCTACCTGTTACGAGGTTATGACTGGCTACGACTATTTAGAATTCGTTGCCAGCGTTTATCAGTTAAGCGAAAAGGAATTCGTTTCGGGCAGAAATTACCTTGCCGAAAGGCTTGCGTTTAAAAGGGAAGATTTTAGCGTGCCCGTTGCAAACTATTCCCACGGTATGAAGCAAAAAATTTGCTTAATTGCCAGCCTTTTGCATAACCCTCCCGTTTGGATATTGGACGAACCCACCGTAGGCTTAGACATAATGGCGGTGGAAGAGCTTAAAAAAATGATGCGCGAATATGCAAACCACGGCAAAACGGTTATGATAACTTCGCATAACATAGAGCTCGTTGCAAAGCTTTGCGACAGAGTTGCAATTATTAACGACGGCGTAGTTGCCGAGCTTTTAGATTTAAACAAAAACCCTAACTTAAGGCTTCGCCTTACTAAAATATTCCTTGATACTTACGGTGGAAAATAAATGTTAACCTTATTGGCAAAAGACTTCAAGTTGCTTTTTGCTAACGGCAAAATGGGCAAGTGGAGCTGGGTGTCGTATTTAATAAACTTTTTGCTCGTGGCGATTTTCGTTGCGGTAGAAACTTTTTTATTCAGCGCGATACTTTCAAAAATTGAAATGTTTAAAGGCTCGGGCGGGGCAAAGGCCTCGGACGCGTTTTTAACGATATTTTTGGCGGTAATTTCCGTACTTAGCATTTTTATGTGCGTAGGCCGCGCCAAAAAGCTCTTTTTTGAAAAAAAGGACGTCGAGCTTTTAACTACGCTTCCCGTCGATAATTCACAAATTATATTTTCTAAAATAATATTTTTGTTTTTATTCCAAGTAGTAATAGGTTTAGTTTTAATTTATCCCGTAATAGTAGCGTACGGGCTTCTTACGGCAAAGCTTCCCTTCTTTTATTTTACGGCAATCTTTTATCCCGTGCTCGCATTTCCCTTCGAGTGCGGCGTGGCTTTAATTTTAGTATATCCCATAAAGCTTATAGGTGATTATTTGCAAAAGCATACTATTTTGCAATTAATTTTATCGGTAGTAGGTCTGTTTGCTTTGTGTTATTTATATAGCGTAATTTTAAACGCCTTCGTTTCTATTATCGCTTCCGGAAATTTCGATTCCTTGCTTACGACGAGCAATATTAATGCAATGACCGCTCTTTGCGATTTTTTAGTGCCCATAAACGTACTCGTCGAAATTTTCGTTTTGCGTAACACCCGTGGCTTAATGCTCTATATAGGCGTGGCTTTCGGCGTGTTCATTATAGGCTTGGTAATAAGCATTGCGGCGTTCAATTATTTTAGAAGAATACGCTTTAACCCTACTCGCCCCGAAAAAGCCGATAAAACGGCTAAAATTTATTCTGTAAAAATGGCTTTAATTAAAAAGGAGTGCGACCTTTTGTTTAAGGATTCGGGCAATATTTTCTCTTTTACCGGTCTTTTGGTCGTTCAGCCCTTTTTGGTGTATTTAATCGTTTCGTCCTTAAACACCATATTTTCTACGGGGGTTTTGGCGTATTATATTTCCCTTTTCCCCAGATTTTTACCGCTATTAGATATTCTTTTAGTTTCGCTAATAAGCCTTTCGGTAAGCAACGGCGCAAACGGATATATCACGGCAGAAGGTAAAAATATTCGCCTTATGAAATCTATACCCGTGGGTATTTTTACGCAAATTTTTATAAAGGTTGCAATTCCTTTCGTGTTTTCGGCAATATCCTTTATAATTTCTTATATCGTTTTAGGCGCAACCGCCGTAGTAGAGTGGGACGTAATGCTGTTCGGCATTTTAATAACGCTTGTAACCCACGCGGTTTTTGCGTTGGCTTCGCTGTTTGAAGAGCTTAAAATAAGGCACGGCAAGCCTAAAAATTCCTTCGTATCTTCAACCATTTCCTACCTTCTTCCCCTAATATATACGGTTGCTATGGTAGTGGTATCTTATTTAGGCGTAAATATATACGCCGTTTACGCGTTGGGTATCGGCATAACGCTTTTGTGCGGTTTGCCCTACGTTATCAACTTCAAAAAGCGAGTTATTCGCAACTTTGAAGAGTTGGAGGTAGTAAACTAACGTGAAAAAGAAAAATTTAGCAGTACTTTTAATAATTCCCTTTTTAATTTCCCTTTTGGGCGTTGTGGTAGCAGACGTAACCTATAGCTTACTCGACGTAGATATCTCGTCTATAATATGGACTTACGACGACGTTGAATTTTTCCAGATGGATAGGGGAGAATATATTTTAGAGGCGGAGGGCGTAACGCCTACCGGCTACCCCGCGGGCGAGGGTAACGAGCTCGTATGGACGGTAAAGGATAAAACCGCCGCAGAAGACGGCTCGCAAAACAACTTGGCAACTGTTATAGAGCGCGACGGAGATTATTATTTAGAGCCTTTAGCTGAAGGCGAAATAATTTTAACCTGCTCTAACGCTAAGGGCAACGTTTTTAGGCGCTTGGATGCGGTTATATTCAAGCACGGCGCGGTGGCAATTTCCCCTGTGGTAAGCCCGTCGCATGCTAACGTTGATTCGACCATATATTACGGTCAATTCGATATTTCCCGTCAAGGCACAGCGCAAAAAATAGCGGCTAAAATAGCGTATAGGGTAAAGATAATTCCCGAAAATTTAGCAAACGACGTGGAATTTAGTTATAGCGATAACGTAAGCGTTGGCGTAAATACTATCGGCAACGGCGAAATCGTCGGCGATATTTCCGTAATCGGAACGGGAGAAGTAACCGTAACCGCCCAAGTAACGGGGCAGGAAAATATTGCGCCCTACTCCTTTAATTTTGAAGTGGTAGAAAACGGCGTAAACGTATATAATTACGACGATTTGATGTATTGCACTAACGACTCTACTACGGGTGGCGAAATAGTAGTTTTGCGCCGTAACTTTGAATCCTCGCAGACGCTTTACGAATTAGACGAAAACGGCTACGTAATAATTAAAAACGGCAAAGCGATACCAAAGGTTGACGACGACGGCAACACTGTCGACGCCGAGTGCTTTGGTAAAATAAACGGCAATGCGGGCGGTTCAATGCAATACGACTTTTCGCTTAAAAAGCTGCCAACCACCTATAACCGTAAGTATATTGACCAATGGAACGAATTTGCGGCAGGCAACGCAAAGTTTAAAGATATTCCTTTTGAAATCAATATAGGCGTCTACGTAACCAAGGATTTTTACGGTAACGGCTACACCTTAAATATGCACAACCTAACCCACCCTTACAAAAAAAAGACGGTAAACGACGTTGACACTTACGAGCTTGCTTCGTATAACCTTTTCCGTGGACCGTTGCCTTATTATACGCTGGGTGATCCTAACGCAATGGCTTTAGTTACGGCGTACGGGCAAGATAACGCAGGCGTTTACGTTCACGGCGACGGCATAGTTTTAAACGACGTAAACTTTAAAAACTGCGACGAAGTAACCGTAATGGAAACCCTTGATTACGTTGGCAACGTGTTGGAGGTGGACGGCGATAACGTTACCATTAAAAACTCCATACTTTCTAACGGCAAAAACGTAGTGCGTAGCTTTTCGTCGTTTAACCTTAATATAACCAACTGCTTAATACAAAATTCCAGAAACTTCCTTTTCGTTACGGGCGCAAATGAATGCAAGGACGTTAACCCCGATAAGCACGCTTATTTTAGTACTATCGACGGTACGGGCTCGCAAGTAGGCGCAACCGTTAAAAGCTATTTGAACCTCGAAAACCAAGGCAACGGAAACGGCGTTTTAAATACCTTCGTTCAAAAAGACGACTTTGATATAGAGGTTATGCGTAAGGCAATGCACTCTATTCAAAGCGCGCTTGACTACGAGGACGCGGAATCCTTAATGGAAGCGGGTAATACCACTATTACCGATACCTTCTTTTATAATAGCGGGGTGGCTTCTATTTGCTTTGAAAGCCAGTTTAACGGTCCTTTCCTTTATAACAGCTCGCCTTCCTTCGTATCGACGAACTTAAAGGACTTTTTAGGCGATTTAATCCCCTTAATGCCTAGCAACGTCGGTGGCACTTCCTATCCCGTATCGGTAAGCATTAACGGCGATACAAGGTTTTACGACTATAAAAATATTAACGACTGGGATATTTCAGGACTTATTAAAGAAAATATTTCCGCAATGGCGTCCGTTTTAGGTCAAAGCGTAAATATCAATATCGATAGAATTTTCCCCTTAAAGAGTATATTAAAAAATCAAGCGGGCTCGCAGTATTCTAAAAACGGCTATATGAACGTGCCCGTGGCGTATTACGGCGGTGGTATAAACCACTCTAAGCTATACGTTAACAATCTTGATTGTAAGGACCATTTAAGCGGCGATATAGTCGTTGACTTGTTGGATGAATATTTATCCTACAAAAACAGCGGTTTAAGCTTTAAAGGAATCACGCCGGAGCTTATGCTTAAAACGGTCGTAACCGTTAGCGGAACAAGTCCCTTTAAATTTAGACTTATGGACAATAGTGGGTATCTTTTTAACCAAACCCCCAACGTTTCTGATTTATTTATAAACGCGCAAGGAGAATAATATGAAAAAATTTGTAGCGCTTGCTTGTGGCTTGGCGCTTAGCGCAACGCTATTTACTACGGCGTGCACGGGCCTTATGGGTGGCGGAAGCGACGCCGTCGCTATCGAAAGCGTATCTGCGCCCGTTACCATTGAAAAAATTGAAGACGGCGAAATCGTGTTGTATATTCAAGTTACCATAACCTATTCCGACGAGGATATTGCTCCCACCGTAATCGAAATTCCCCAAGGTAAAAAGGGTGACGAGGGCAACGGAATACAAGGCATTAGGGTATTAGAAAACGACGAAGAAAACGATATTACCAAGCTTGAAATAACCTACACAAAGCAGGATTCCGAAATTATTGACGTGCCTTTCGGCACTTACATTACGGGCGTTGAGCCGGTTATTGACGAAGAAACGGGGCTTACCGAAGAACTTATTTTCAACTTCTCTAACGATACTTTAGATCCTGTAATCCTTGATATATATCACGGTAAGGACGGCGCGGACGGCAAGGACGGCGCAACCTGGTATTCGCAGGAAGGCGACCCTAATTTAGCGGAAGAACCGTTTGGCGTAGAAGGTGATTTATATCTTGATACCTTAACTCAAGATATTTATAAGAATACTGCCGAAGGCTGGGTGCTTTTAACTAACATTAAGGGTGAGCAAGGCGAAGAAGGCTTAACCATAGTAGATATAAGATGCGAATTTGACTCTACTAGCAATCAGTATTTAATCACTTTAGTATATAACGACGAAACGGAGCAGGTTATAAACCCCATAAACAACCAAAACGCGTGGCTTTCGGGCGCGGGTAACCCCGGCCCCTTCGACGGCAACGTTGGCGATTTTTGGATTAACACTTCAGCGGGTATAGTATATCGCAAGGTGGCAGGCATAGGTTGGGATTATTCTAACCCCGTGCTCGACTTCTCTAAATATTCAACGGAAACTCACACCGTAACCTTTATTCGCGACGCAAACTCTGACGTGGTTGACGAGCTTGAAATAACGCACGGAACATACTTTGCATTAAGCGACCATCAAATGCCCGTTCCTTCGCGTAGCGGATATAAGTTCTTGGGTTGGTTTACTTCTGCCGACGCAAACGACGTAAACGCCGGTCAATTAACCGATTTAACCCCTATTATGGGCGATTTAATCGTGTACGCGCGTTGGGAATCATTGCCCGAAGTGGAAGAAGAAGCAGAATAATTTAAATAAATTAAAAGCCGAGGGCTTTGCAAAAAGCAAAGCCCTCGGCTATTTTTAATTCGTTGTAAAAAAGCAAAGCCCTCGGCTATTTTTAATTCGTTGCGTTAGTTTTTTGGTTGTGCGTCAGGCGCTATCTCGTTGCCTTTATCTCTTTTATAAATAAATAAAACAACGTGAATAAGGCAAATTGCACCGCAAACAACGGTTAAAATCCAAAAGGTAGTATCTTGAAAGCGTCCGCTACCCAAATCGTTTATAATAAGTCCGCCCACGTCAAACAACGCGTGTAAAACTACTGCTCCCCAAATATTTCCCGTTTTAATGGTAACCGCCGCAAACATTGCCCCAGTTAAAAAGCTGTAGCCAACCTGCAAAACGGTTGCAAAAACTCCTGCGCCCTCCAACAAATTTAAAAGGTGCCACAACCCGAAAATTGCAGAAGATATAAAAATTGCGGCAAAGGTGGGGTATTTTCTGTCCGTCATTTTTTCTTCAATAATTCCGTGTACTATTCCCCTAAACACCGCTTCTTCCATAATTGCTATCGCAAAGCATTTTACAATAAATAACGGCACGAGCTCTATATGCTCAATTTGCGCCGTTCCCTTAATAATTGCCGAAAAGGGGAAGTTAGCAAAAACGACCAAAAAGCAGGGGACGCACCACAAAAGGTTTATAAAAAAGCCTTGCTTTTTAACCTTTAAAATATGCTCGTGCCCTAACAAAAATATTGCTAAAACAGATGCTACACCCCCACATATGCGCGGAATAACTTCGTTTAACAGCTTGTTTGCCGTGTCGTCTTCAAGGGGGGTAATCTTTAAATAACTAAAAACTACGGCAGCCAAGGTAAACGCTACTGCGCAAGTAAATAAAATTCTTTTAGTAACTTTGTTCATATATATATAATATCATATCCGCTTGGTTTTGTCAATAGCGATATTGACAAAGTGGCGTAAGGGTGCTTCAAGCAGTCTAAAAACTTATTTTTTAAATAATAACCCATAAAATAAATAAATTTGAACGATATTCAATAAAATTAATCAAATACGGCGGGCGCAAAAAAGTCCGCCGTATTTAACTTAAAATAAGGCGGTAAATTTTTTTAATAATTTTTTACAATTCGATAAATAAAGTTTTGACAAAAGCAAAAAAGTATGGTATATTATTTAAGCGTTTTAAATAAGTATTTGCATTGAGCGGATGTACCCAAGTGGCTCAAGGGGCTCCCCTGCTAAGGGAGTAGTGCGGGAAACTGCAGCATGAGTTCAAATCTCATCATCCGCGCCATCGGCGACTTTATATTTCGCTAAAAACAAAAAGAGAAGTGTTTTTCACTTCTCTTTTTTGTTTTGTTGCTTAACTCGTCGCCTCTCGCTTAAAAGCGTGAGCATAATTGAAATGTCTTATTTAGTTAACCTTTCAATTGCAAGGTAATACATTTTTAAGCATTTTTCAATTTTTTCAAAGGTGATATATTCGTCGGGCTGGTGAATAACGTTTTCTTCGCCTTCTTCTTCAGGGCCAAAGCCTGCGCCACACTTTAACGCCCTTGCGTAAGTGCCACCGCCGATGGCAATGGGTTCAACGCTTTTACCGGTAACCTCGTTATATACTCCGCAAAGCGTTGCAATAAGCTTGCACTCTTTGTCGTTATAAAGTGGAGCTTGCTTGCTAAGTATCTTATATTTTAACCCCGTTGCATCAATTCGTGCGGTAATATCCTCTAACGAATAAGTTGCAGGGTATCTTATATCGCAAGTTACGAAAAGGGTAGAGCCTTCGTTTTTAATTACGTTGGGGGAAAAGGTTAACTCGCCGGTTTCGTCCTTTAATCCGTTAAGGTTGCACTTATTTGCAAAGAGTAAATCGTGTATATTCTCAAAGCCCAAATACTGTAAAATTGCAGAAATAGCGTTTACGCCCTTTTCCGGCATAGAGCCGTGCGCGCTTTTACCGCGGGCAACAACCTTACCGTCCTCGTAGCTTAAATTTAATGCGGTAAGCTTGTTTGCGCTTACGGGCGCGGTTGCTTCGCAGTAGTCGCAAACCATATTTGCAGCGCCGCCACCCCTAATTTCGTCAAAGCCACCGTTTGTGGGAATTTCAAGCATAAGGTGCAAAATGCCCTTTTCGGCGTAAATTACGGGGAAGTCTGCGTCGGGTGAAAATCCCGTTTCGGGCATATGGGCAACCTTGTTGTAATGGTTTATGCACGCCCAACCCGACTCTTCGTTACAGCCTAAAATAAGCTTAATTTTCTTTTTGGGCTTAAATCCGCTATCCTTTAACGCCTTCATTGCGTAAAGGGAAATAATCGCAGGGCCCTTGTCGTCCATAGTGCCTCTGCCCCAAATGCGCTTATTTTGCTCGTCAACCTCACCGCCAAACGGGTCTTTCGTCCATCCGCTACCTGCGGGCACAACATCCAAGTGGCATAAAATTGCAAACTCTTCGCCGTGTCCCCAAATAACCTCTCCTACGAAGTTATCGTAGTTTTTAGTTTCAAATCCCATAAAGGAAGCGAGCGATAAAAAGTAATCCAACGCCTTTGCCGCGCCTTCGCCAAAGGGCATTTGAGGCAAGGGGGGCTGTTGCGAGGAATCAAATTTTACTATATCAGAAATATTTTTAATAATATCGGGAATATATTTTTGCATTTTTGCACCTTTTTAAATTATTAATATAAAAATATTATACACTTTTTTATTTTTATGGTAAAATATTTTTAAGTAAAATTTTTAAATAGCAGGTAATAATTTTGCACGAAGGTCATAGACAGCGTCTTTATCAAAAGTTAAGAAACGGTGACAACTTGTTCGAGCACGAGCTTTTAGAAATGCTTTTGTTCAACGCATATCCACGCAAAAACACCAACCCTATTGCGCACGCATTGCTTAAAAGGTTTTCTTCTATGTCTGCAATTTTTAACGCGGAAATTGAAGAGCTTAAAGAAGTGGAGGGCGTTGGCGAAGAGGTTGCAACCTACCTTAAATGCGTTGGGCTCTGTACGAATTTAAAAAACAAGGTTGAAGGCTTTGCCGTAATAAAAAATTATAGCGAGTTTAAGGAATTTGCAAAGCTCCGTATGGTAGGAAGCCATACCGAAATTTTAGAATTTTATATGGTAGATAAGGCGGGTAAGGTTCTTCGCATCTACACCTATTCGGTAGGCGACCCTAATAAAGTGGAGGTTGACCCCAAAAAAATTATTAAGGCTATAACCTTAACCAACCCAAACGGTATGTTCGTGGCGCACAATCACGTAACGGGCAACTGCCTTCCTTCACAAAAGGACGAAGATTTTACAAAGCAAATTCAGCTTATTTGCAGTATGCATAACGTTCAGTTTTACGACCATTGCATCTTCGATAAAGAGGGTGGAATATACAGCTATTATTCGGAAGGTAAAATTGATAAAATAAAGCGTTCCTTTTCTATTCAAAGCATCATAAAAAACGACGAAAACAGAAATTAATTATTATATAGGGGCGAGCCGATTTCGGCTCGCCCCTATTACAATTTCGGCTCGCGCCTAATGCGGTTTCGGCTCGCCCCTAATACGGTTTTGGTATTATAAAATTTACTCGTTTTGGTTATTTTAATAATATCAGTTTTGCGCTATACTGTAAACGGTTAATAATAAAATACTTAAATTTTGGCGCGTATTCCAAAATTTAATTTTGTAGCAAGGAGATATTATGCAACCTAAAAGAATACTTACTATGCAAGACTTATCGTGTGTGGGACAATGCTCGCTAACGGTGGCACTCCCAGTTTTATCGGCAATGGGCGTCGAGGCGGCCGTGCTTCCCACGGCAATACTTTCCACTCACACTATGTTTAAAAAGTGGACTTATTTCGACTTAACTTGCGAAATAGAAAATATCTATAACGGCTGGCGCGAAAACGATATTAAATTCGAAGGCTTTTTGCTTGGCTATTTAGGTAAAAAATCGTTAATGGATTTAGCGGAAAAGGCGTTTGACGATTTTTCTACTCAAAACGCTCCTATAATTATCGACCCCGTTTTTGGCGATAACGGCAAGCTTTACGGCGGATTTGATTTGGAATACGTAAAGGCTATGCGCAATTTAGTGCGCAGGGCGCATATAGTAGTGCCTAACCTTACCGAGCTTTGCTTTATGCTTGGTTGGGAATACCCCGAAAGCTACGATAAGCAATATATCGAAAGCGCGTTGCGCGAAATGAAAAAGTACACTTCTGCAACCGTAATTTTAACGGGCGTGCAGTTTGACGGAAAAATAGGCGAAGCTATTTTAGCCGACGGCAATATAGAGTACGTAATGGGCGAAAAATTGCCCACAAGCTATCACGGCACGGGCGATATTTTCGCTTCCGTTTTCACCGCAAACTATTTAAACGGTAAAGGGCTTGCAAAAAGCTGCGAAAATGCAGGTAAATTCGTTGCCGACTGCATAAGGTCAACCCCTGACGGCCATTTTTACGGCGTTTGCTTTGAAAAGGTTTTAAATAAATTTTAAGCTCCTATAAAAAATATTTGTAGCAAAAGTTGACAAATGATAAAAGTTTTAGTATAATTAAGTTGATATTAGTTAAAAAAACAGACTTTGCTAAAATATCGTATAGGGAGTAAAACGGTGAACAATAACAAAATTAAAACCGCGTTAATAATATTGTATTCCGTATTAACCTGCGTTTTTGTTGAAATCTTAATTTACGGTTTATGTTGCGTTGCTGCTGATGACAGTATGCTTATGCCTATGCTTTGGCACGCCGGGGCAATAGGTGTGGTGTTAATAGCTTCTTTGATACAACACTTACTACACAGCCGAGCGAAAAAAAAGGGTTATTGCACGTATCCGATTATTCAGTCAATATTTTCCGTATTAAAAATAATTGCATATCATTTAATTAATTGGTGGTGTGCACAGATGCTATTGCATCATTTTTTTATAAGTGGAGCGCCTGCTAAGCATTATTTTTACGGTATCAACGTGTTCGTCGTAATTATATTGCTAATTGCAACAGTAATAACCGATATAATATTTTTTAAAAAAAATAATAGGGGCTTAATTTAAAAATATTAAGGGAGTGGGCGAAAAATTTTTCGCCCACTCCCTTACTTTATAATCTAAAATTTAATTTCTATTTTTTTGTGTTTAACGGCATATATTATGCCCCCAATTACAATTTCTGCAATAATAATTATAAAAGTTGTATAGATAAAAAATGGTCCAGCTTGAAGTATGCTTTTTTCAAAAATTCGGTATTCGTCAGTTACTGAATCATAGCCGATTTCATAGTAAATATTTCTTATAGGCGTGGAAACGCTTGTGTTAAGTTCATCATTGTATCTAATAACGTAAAATTCTTTTCCGTTAATTTCAAAAATTTCGTAGCCACGGGTAATAAAGGTTTCACCTTGTGGCGATTTATAGCCAATATACAATTTGTCGTCGTTTGCGTTTATGCTAGCATATAAGCCGTTGTTTAACGGAAAATATTCTCCGGCATAATCTCCAGGAAGTTCGGGGATTACTACTTCGTATTCACCTAAAGGAAAGCCCGCCGTATAACGCCCGCCTTCTTCAACTATAAGCGTTTGCATATGGTTTTTAAAGTCATCAAATTTTGCTGAATAAATTACGTTTTTCCACGAAGGAAACCAATTCAAAAACAGAATCGAAGCGGCAATGCCTAAAATAATTGGTATCGTAGCAATAATAGCAATAAGTTTTAAAAGTTTATTATTTGCGCGAACGCAATTTTTTTGCGCTTCGTTTCCGTAGTTTAAAACGGCGTTATTTTTATAAATAGAAGTTGGCAAAATTAAAATAATTGCTAAAAGAGCAGTTACTATTGAAAACACGAACGGTATGCCGTCAAAGTAGGTGGCAAGAATAAACGTGGTAATTGCACACGCTATAAGCGATAAAATTCCTAAAACTAATAAATTTTTGCGTAATTTATCGGTAGTAAATAAAAAATATTTTGCGTTTAGTTCTTCAAAGTCTTCATCTGAATCAAAAGAACTTTTTGCCGTGCTAAAACAAGTTAAAAACAAAACAAAAGCAGCTATTGCAATGCCAATAGTTAAAACGGTAAAAATAATTCCTAAAATTGCCGAAGCAAAGTATATAAAAAACGTAGTAATCAATAGTGCTATATCGCCAACGCCTAATCCAAAGGCAATAGAAAGAGTACTATTAAAGGAAGAAAGTTTTTTCTTCAAAACGGATTTATACGCCTTTTCCGAAAGGTTAGGTTGCGGTTGTTCGGGCATATTAGTGGGGGAATTGCGTGCTCCCTTTAAAATTTCGTCTACTGTTATGCCGTAAAGTTCCGCCAAGGCAGGCAGGGCTAAAATATCGGGGTAAACCTTATCCGTTTCCCACGCAGAAAGGGTGCGGTTAGAAACGCCTAACCTGTCGGCAACTTCCTGCTGGGTATATCCCTTAGATTTTCGCATAGTCGCCAAAAACTGGCCAATGGTTTGTCTCATTTACAAAATCTCCTTAAAATCGTTTAAGCGTAAGCCCTTTTAAAAGCTTGCGCCAAGCTTAAAATAAAATCCAAAAATTTTTGCGGTTTTGTGCTTTAAATAAGCCAAGGTTCAATCGATTGCAAAAATATTCTATACCATTACGACAAAAATTGCAATACTCACGATGTGGAATTAGTCTATATAATTTGGAATTTAAGGATTAATTAATCAAAATTTACTATTATGCTTTTGTCGTAGGGTCGATGTCTACGTTGCCCCGAAATTATTTTAAAATAAAAACGGGCTAACGTGGGCGTTAGCCCCTACAACTGTTCAATTTAATAACTTAGGGCGCGGGCGAAAAATTTTTCGCCCGCGCCCTAAGTTAAAACATTACTTAATTAAATATTATAGCGAGATTTTGGGGGATTCTTCGCTGCGCTCAAGAATGACTTGGAATACCAAAAAAACACCTGCCAAGTAAAGGCCTTTTTTACAAATCAAATGCTATTGCGGTTATGTCGTCGTTTAAATTTCCACAAAAGCTCTTTAAATTATTTTCTAAATTTTTAATAAAATCTTCGCCCGTTTTGCTAACGGAAAGCGTTTTTATTGCGCCCTCTACGCCAAACATTTCGCCTTTACTGTTTCTGCTTTCTGTAACGCCGTCCGTTAAAAGTACTAAAATATCGCCCTTTTCGTAGGGGATGGTATCTTCAAAGTAAGCAGGGTTATCAAACCAATTAGAAACGGGGGGAGAGTTAAGCATAATCCTCGTAATTCCGCTTCCCGTTTTTAATAAAATAGGTACGTTATGCCCAGCCATAGAATAGGTTACGCTATCCTTATCAATTCTAACGGCTGCAACGGTAATATAGCTTCTTTCGTCGGGGTTAAGTTCGTTAAACTTAGTCGATAAATTGCTAATCGCTTGCGCGGGGGAATAAAGGGTTTTATCGTAAGCCGCCTTAACGAAGGCGGTAAGCATACCTGCCGAAATTCCCTTGCCCGAAACGTCTGCAATAACGCCAAAGGCAGAATTGCCCACGGTATATACGTCGGGTAAATCACCGCCTATATCACGGCAGGGGATGTAGGTAAAGGAATATCTTTTGCCTGCCGCCCATTTACCGGCGGGCAGTAAGCGTTGCTGAATATCCTTTGCCGTTTCAAGCTCCCTTGAAATTTCAACCTCTAACGCGTTGTCAATAACGCCCAAATAAAGTCCGTCGCCAATAGGCTTTACCTTTATCGAAAAGGCAACCTCTCGGGTAGAATCTTCCGTTTTAACGCGCATATATACGCGTTTATCTAATTCCTTTCTCGCAAAAAAGCAGTTTTCAAAAGCAGATAAAAGCGAACAGTCACGGCAAGCGTCCAGCTGCCCGCAACGCTTATGATTTTCGGCGCAACCAAAAACCTTCCCAATCGAGCCCTTTTTATGCCCCGTGGGAAAAAGATTGCAAAACGCGGCGTTTGCAAACACGGTTTTTAAGTTTTTATCCACCACGCAAAGGGGGGAGGGGACGCCGTCGATTATGCGCCTGTAAAATTTTTCTATCATGCTCTATCCGTTAAAAGCGCGCAAATAAATTACGCAAATTTATTAAGGTAAATAAAATTTTAATTTTTGTGGTACGATTTTGGCGCTAAAGGGTATATTTTCGTAAAGCTCGCCTTCTGCCTGTACTGTATATTCCTTATCTTCGGGAATAAAGGTTGCTTGCTTGCATTTAATATGCGTACATTCCTTTATGGAATTAATTTTGCCAAGCATAAGCTTAATAAAGGCGATAACCGTTTTAAATTTAGAAAGGTAGTCAACTACCACCAAATCCATATAACCGTCGTCAATTTCCGCTTCGGGGAAAACCTTTATGCCACCGCCAAATTGCTTGCCGTTACCAAGCGCCGCAATAAGGCCGTAATGCTTTTCTTCCTTACCGTCGTACTTTACGGTAAAGTTTACGCTTTTAAAATTAATAAGGCTACTAATTAACGCCTTTAAATATTTAGTTCTGCCCGTGCTTTTGCCTGCGTAGGTGCGCTTTAAAACGTCAACGTCAATGCCCATACCTATTGCGTTTACCGAACGAAGACCGTTGTCAAGCTCAATAAAGTCGATTGGACGCGCCGCCTTAAAGGCGATTATTTCCGCCGCTTTTTTAGGGTCGTTGGGGATTTTTGCGCTTTCGGCAAAATCGTTGCCTGTACCCAAGGGTATAAGTCCAACGCTACAGCTTTCAAAATCCTTAACGCCGTTAACAACCTCGTGCAAGGTTCCGTCGCCGCCCATAGTTATAATAGAGCATTTTTCGCCCTTGGAGGTAATATCCTCCGTAATTTCCGTGGCGTGCCCTTGGTGGCTTGTAAAATGCACCTTAAATTTTTTGCCCGCGCGTTCAAAAACGCCTTTAACAACGTTCAATGCGTTGGCAAGCTTGCCTTTAAGCTTTTCTGCGTTTACTAAAATATGATACATCCTGCGTGCTTCCCCTAAAATTTCTTTGGTATATAATACTAATCGTATAGATTTATTATATATCAAATCTCCGATATTTGCAATAGTTTTAAAAAGGTGCTATAATATAAAAAAATAAAAATTAAATGAAATTTGTAATATGATCAATATTTTACCTAAAAAACTTATCGAACTTGCCAAAAATTGCCACTTCCCTTTGTTCGTGGTTGGCGGAACCTGTCGCGACTTTATAATGGGGCTAAAAGCCGAACGGTACGATTTTGATATTTGCGCGCCCGTAGGCGTTGAACAATTTTGTAGCGCTGCAACGGCGCGTGGCTTTATCGTTAATTCCGTTTATAAAAACACCGGCACGGTTAAGTTAAAATGCGAAGACTACGAATACGAATTTACTTCCTTTAGGTCGGACGAGTATGTAAGGGGAATTCACAGCCCTTCAAAAATCTACTTTACTGACGATATTAATAAGGACGCCTTGCGCCGTGATTTTAAGTGTAACGCAATTTACTACGATATAAAAGGGCAAAAATTTTGCGACCCGTTAGGCGGAATTTTAGATATTCAGCGTGGGCAAATTAACACGGTTAGGGAAGCGGATAGGGTGTTTGGCGAGGACGGCTTACGCCTTATGCGCCTTGCGCGCTTTGCGGCTACCACGGGGCTTAAGCCTTCTAAAAATTGCCTAATAGGCGCAATTAAAAATTGCCGATTAATAGAAGATATTTCCCCTGAAAGAATTTTTGCCGAGCTTGACGCAATTTTGCACGCCGACGAAAAATACGGGCTGGAATATGCCCAATATAACGGGCTTTTATTGCTAAAACAAACGGGCGTTTTAGAGCGCATTTTACCCGAGCTTACTATGGGCGATAAAATGCTTCAGCGCAAGGATTACCACGATTACGACGTGTTAGAGCATAGCCTTCGCGCAGTAAAGTACGCCGATAAAGCGGTAAGGCTTGCCTGCCTTTTGCACGATATTGCCAAGCCCTATTGCTATATAAATTACGGTTGGTACAGCAAGCATGACGTCGAGGGCGAAAAAATTACAAAAAGCGTATTAAAGCGTTTAAGGGTAGGCAAACGGCTTTGCGAAGAAACTGCAAAGCTGGTGCTTTTACATATGTACGATTTAAATTTGCAAACGAAGGTGGGCAAGGTGCGTAAATTTATGGTGCAAAATTACGCCGTTTTGCAAAAGCTGTATTTGGTAAAGCAAGCCGACTTTTCTGCCTGCAAGGACGATTTGTCCGTTGCTCCCTGCGTAAAAAGGTGGAAGAGCATTGAAGAAAAAATGATTTTAGAAGGCGTTCCCTTTAACCTAAAGCAGTTAAAGGTTAAGGGCGACGACCTTATAAAAATGGGAATTGCGCCCGAAAAGGTGGGCAAAATTTTGCAGGAGCTGTTATACGAATGCGCGCAAGACGGTAGCTTAAACAACAAAAAGCACCTTTTAGTAAGGGTGGAAAAATTAAAGGAGGAAGTATGACGACTGACGAAATTTTAGCGTTGATAGCAATAATTTTAAGCGTAATAACGCTGGGCGTTGCTCTTTTAATTTTTATAAGGGTTAAAAATTCACCCGTTGTAAAGATTGAGCAAAACGAGGATATAAAAAATCAATTAAACGCCTTATATACCGCAATTAACGCGCAATCCAAGGCGATTTACGACCAAGAAATAAGGCTTTTTGCAAAGCTTTCGGAAGGTAATTTTTCAACGGAAGCAAGAATAAACGCCTTAAAAGATAAGCTTGATTCTGAATTAAAGTATATGCTTTCTAATAACGACAGAAATTTAGAAAGGATAAGGATGACGGTGGAAGAAAAGCTTTCGCAAACCTTAGAGGGAACTTTATCGCAAAGCTATAAAATTATTAACGAAAGGTTAGAGGCGGTTTATAGGGGAATAGGCGAGGTAAATTCCCTTGCTGGCTCGGTTGCGGATATTAAAAAGGTTTTTACCAACGTAAAGCTAAGGGGTACTTGGGGCGAGGTTCAGCTTGCTACCTTGTTGGAGCAAATGCTTTCGCCAAATCAATACCTTTCGTCCGTAAAATTAAATCCCACCGAAAACACTATGGTGGATTTTGCAATAATTTTGCCCTCTACCGACGATAAAAATATTTATCTTCCTATCGACAGTAAATTCCCCATAGAGGAATACTACCGTTTGGTTGACGCGCAAGATAAGCAAACGGTTGCCGTTTGCCTTAAAAATTTAGAAAGGGCGGTAAAAACGCAAGCGAATTCTATTGCCGAAAAGTACTTAAAGCCCCCCGTTACCACCGATTTTGCAATTATGTATTTGCCCCTTGAAGGGCTTTACGCCGAGGTTATAAAAATGACGGAGCTCGAGGCATACTTGCGTGGTAAGCGCATAATAGTTTGCGGTCCAACTAATCTGGGCGCGTTGCTTTCTACGCTACAAACGGGCTTTAAAACGGTGGCAATCGAAAAGCGCTCATCCGAGCTTTGGCAGCTTCTTTCCGCCTTTAAGCAGGAGTTTGAAAAGTTCGCCTTTATTTTAGAAAAAACGCAAAAAAAATTGCAGGAGGCGCAAGATATCGTCGAAAGTGCCGAGCGTAAAACCCGCACGATTTCCAAAAAGCTTAAAAGCGTGGCGGAAATTGACGTTAGCGTAGCGGATAAGCTGTTGTCTGATAACGACGAGTAAAATAATGCGAAAGCGCCTAAAATTAGGCTAAAACAATTAAAATTGTTATAAATTTGGCGGTAAAGTAAAAATTTACCGCCTATAATTTTATATTTTTTTACTTTAAGGGTTGATTTTGTTATAGTTTTATATTATAATAAAATCGTATAACTAAAATTATATAAATTTTCTTTTAAAATAACCGCGCATTTTCGTGCGCTCGCATAATTGCGAAGGAGGATTATTATGGCAAGTGGCGGTAAATTTTTAACTGGGTTGTTATCCTTTATATTCGGTTTTCTGTTTGGTATAATTGCTATTATCGGCTCGGTGGCAGGCGTAGCGTTATACGCGTTAACTGCTAACTTTGAGGACTTGTTTGAAATAGCCGGCATTGAAAACAGAGACGAAAACGGCGATTACGTTTACGTAAACACCGGCGTAGAGGGCATTAGTAACGCGTTAGACCTTATTAAAAAGCTTCAGTCCTTTGCGGACGATCCTATGAACAGAACGCTTGGGGAAATTGATTACTATCTTCCCGTAACGGAAAGTATCGTGGAAGAAATCGCTAATACTTTTGCTGACCACGGCGTTATAGTGGACGTTGAAGGACTTAAAAATACAAAGTTTAACGATTTGAGCCGTTGGTTTATAGATACGATTTATTCGGTGGAAATTTCTACCGTTATTCAAAAGCATCAAGAGCTTGAGGACTTAACTCATACCAACGTTGCGGTGGCGGACCAAATTTTAGAGCTAATAATTTACGGAAGAAAAATTCAATTCGTTGAAAACGGAAGCCAAAGGTACGAGGTTTACACCGATACCTACACCTTGGTGGAAGACGGCTACGTAAGGGAGGCTGACGGAGCAAAGGTCGGCTTAGATAAAGCCTTTTGGATGCAAAACGAAAGGGTACAAACGGACGGAACTTTTTACGACGTAAAATACTATAACGCAAACGGCACTTGGTACGTAACGGATAAAAATTTATCCTATACCGCTGAAATTACGAGAAGCACTCAAGCCTCCAACTGGGTTTACACCGCATACTCTTCCGCAGCGCAAGGTAGCTCCGGCGACTATTACGTTGACGCAAACGGTAAAATAAAGGTAGTTAATCCAATAAACGTAGGTACGCTTGTAAGCGCAGGCTACTTAACGGGGCTTTTAAACGAAATTTACATAACCGATTTCGTTTCGAGTATGGGTAATGAAATTATAAACGAGCTTTTGGGCGGAATTTCGCTTGGCGCAATTCTCGATAAAAAGGTAGACTTCGACCACGTTATTAACAGCGCAAATTTAAGCGTGCTTTTAGGCGACGTTAAGGCAACCGACGCGTTATTGCCCTACGTGCTTTACGGCATAACCAACGTAACCGAAAGCGACGGGGGTTACGTAGGTACTTATTATCCCATTGACGAAAACGGCTACGTTATCGCAGGCGAGCCTGCCGTTAAGGTAAATATTGCCGTTGACGGAAGCGATTATATTCAGTCAATAACAACCGAGGACGGCAAAGAAATAACGGGCACTACCGTAGGTCAAATCAACGGCATAATTTCCGGCGTTATGGACGTTTTGGCAATTAGTGATTTATTAGATATTTCCGATAGCTCCATTATGGCGTATATCGGCTACGGTATAAGCGGTATGCAAGAGATAGAAGGTAAAAGCTATCAATACACCGCAAAAATTAGCGACGACGACCCCGACAACGAAGATGTTACCGTTTACGTTACCGCTAAAAACGGCTATATAACGGGCGTATATTATAACGAAGATTTAACTCAAGCCGTTTCCGGCACTAAAATCGGTGATATTTCCGGTATAGTTGACGGAATAATGGAAGACTTAAAGGTTAAAGACATAATCAATATCGACCCCGAAAACGCGCTTATGGTAAAGATTGGTGAATACACCATTAGCAACATAGGCGACGCTATCGACGAAATAACCTTACCCGACGTAATGGATATAAAGGTTGATAACAGCATAATGGCGTATATGGGCTACGGCATTAAGGGCGTAGAAGAAAACGCCGGCGCAGACTATACCCACACGGCAACCTATATTCATATTGACGAAGAAGGTGTCAAGCAAGAATACGATTGCTTTATTAATGCCGACGCAGACGGCGTAATAATCGAAGCTTGGTATGATTTAGACGGAGAAAGACAGGAAATCAGCGGTACTATCGTTAACAGCGTAGGCGACAGAATTGACGGCGTTACCGAAGATTTACTCGTAAAGGATATAATCGACATTGACCCCGAAGATAAGCTTATGTCAAAGCTTGGCGAATATTCCATAAATAATATTGGCGACGCTATCGACGATATTTTAATTACCGACGTAATGGATATTGAAGCGGAAAGCGCAATTATGGCATATATGGGCTACGGCATAAAGGGCGTTGAATCCGTTGATGAAGGCGCAAGCGTAGGTTATACTCACACGGCAATCTATATTTACGTTGACGAAGCCGAAAATAAAGAAGAAATTCCTTGCTATATTAATACCGACGCAAACGGCACAATAACCAAGGTTTGGTACGACGGCGCAGACGGCGAGCAAGAAGTAGAAGGTACACCCGTAAACGATATGGGCGACAGAATTGACGGCGTTACCGAAGATTTACTCGTAAAGGATATAATCGAAATCGACCCCGATGATAAGCTTATGTCAAAGCTTGGCGAGTATTCTATTAATAATATGGGCGACGCTATCGACGATATTTTAATCACCGACGTTATGGATATTGAAGCGGAAAGCGCAATTATG
The DNA here is from genome assembly GCA_015069485.1 of Clostridiales bacterium. Taxonomy (GTDB): domain Bacteria; phylum Bacillota; class Clostridia; order Christensenellales; family Borkfalkiaceae; genus Coproplasma. The sequence goes on from SVIM01000001.1 coordinate 57,826, forward strand.
GCGTATATGGGCTTTGGTATAACCGAAATAACTATGGTTGATCAATTCAATTATACTGCAAGCTACGTTCACGTTGACGAATACGCCGTTAAAACCTATATACCCTGCAACGTCGTAGTGGATGAAAACGGCGTAATAACCAAGGTTTGGTACGACGACGGAACAGGCGAACAGATTGTTGAAGGCACACCCGTAAACGATATGGGCGACAGAATTGACGGCATTACCGAGGATTTAAAAATTAAAGACGTTATCGAAATCGACCCCGAAGATAAGTTTATGTCAAAGCTTGGCGAATATAAGCTTAACGAAATGGGTAGCGCAGTTGACGAATTAGAGCTTGGCGACTTTATGGACGTTGAAATTAAAGAAAGCGGTAATATTTTAGCGTACGTGGCTTACGGCTTAACTAATATCAACGCGGTTAGCGGAGAAGAATATCAATATACTGCAACTATCGACGGCGCTGACGCATACGTTACCGTAGATGCAGGCAATAAGATTACGGGCGTATATCAAGACGAAGCGTTACAAATTCCCTTCATAGGCACAAAGGTAAACAACGTAGGCGCAAGAGTAGATGGTATTATGGAAGATTTAACCTTGGGTGACATAATTACTATCTCCCCCGATAACACTATGTTATACGCTTTAAGAAATACCACGGTAAACGGCATTTCAGATAGAATTGCAACCCTTTCTATTCAAGAGCTTTATTCCGACTCCATTTATGAAGACGGCGTTTTAGACGTAGTTACCGCTTCTAACTTTAACAGTAATTACATTTACTATATTTATGAAGACGGAGAGCTTGTTTGCGTAAATAATGAAGATGCGGAAAATCGCGGTAAGCTTACGGCGTTCGATACTTTAAATACATACTACACCTACGGTGAAGCCGTTGGCGTTTGGAAGTTTATGGTTTACGAAAACGGAAGCGAAAAGCTTTATACCGTAAACGATATGGGCGATTTAATGACCAATACAACCAACAATATCGGTTCTGCAAACTTGTATGATTTGGCTGAAGCAGGCATTATCGACGGCTCGTTACTTTATTATGAAGACGGCGTTACCCCCAAGATAATTACCGTACCCATCCCTGGAGTTACGCCTATAGAAATGGGAACTTTAACTATTGAAGGACTTATCGAAGTAATCGGTATGTTTGGCTAAGATTAAATAAATTATTGCGCTTGTGGGCAAAAAACTGCTCGCAAGCGCATTTATTTTGTTGACAACGAAATTTTTTTAGTGTATGATATTTGGGTATTGTAGCGCATTGCGCTCTTTGCTAAGCTTTTTGCTTGGCAAACAATCATCTTGCATACCGTAGTTGGTATGCCGAATAAGACCAGGAGGTGAAATTTATGAAAACTTATGAAATGCTTTACGTATTACAAAGCGACGTTGCAGATGAAGCAAAAGAAGCTTTCATCGCTAAATTCGAAGGTATCGTAACTTCGATGGGCGGTAACGTTGTTTCCACCGAAAAGTGGGGCGTAAAAAAGTTGGCGTATCCTATCAACTATAAGAACGACGGCTACTACGTTTTAATGACTTACGAAGCAGACGGTAAGGTAAACAAGGAACTTGACAGAGTTGCCGGCCTTGCAGTAGAAGTTTTAAGAAGATTTATTACCGTAAAAGCGTAAAAGGTAAAAGTATGAACAAGGTATTTTTAATAGGAAACTTAACTCGCGACCCTGAACTTACCGAAACTTCTTCGGGTGTGTCCATTTGTCGCTTCGCCATTGCAGTAAACCGCAATTATGCAGGTTCTGACGGGGAAAGAAAAACCGATTTCTTCAACGTTACGGCATGGCGTGGCTTGGGCGAAACTGTTTCAAGGTACGCTAAAAAGGGTAATAAAGTAGCGGTTGTAGGTACTATAGAACTTAGAAATTACGAAGATAGCACGGGCGCAAAGCGCACCGCAGTTGATATTATTGCGCAAGACGTGGAATTTTTAAGCCCTAAAGGAAGCGCAAATGAAAATAGCGGTTACGAAAGTGATTTCCCTGCACAAGCTTCGCAAGCACCCGCAAAAAGAAAGCCCGCTTTACAGTCGTTTGATGACGACAGCGATATTCCCTTCTAATTAAGGGGTAATTCATAAGGAGAATAAAAATGGAAGAAAGAACCGTTAAAAAGAGCTATAAAAAAGTTCCCCGCAAAAAGGTTTGCGTATTCTGCCAAGACAAGGTTGTGGTAATCGATTATAAAGACGTTAACCGTTTAAAGAAATTCATTACCGAATCCGGCAAAATGTTGCCCCGTCGTATGACCGGCACCTGCGCTAAACATCAAAGAGAGCTTTCCGTAGCTATCAAGCGCGCAAGAATCGCTGCGCTCCTTCCTTTCAAGGGAGAATAATTTAAAAATTTGTTATAAAACAAATTAAAAAGCAAAACCGTTTTGCTGTAAATAATTTAATTTATAACAAGCAAATCAACAACGAATAAAACACTCTGCAAACAACCGCAGGGTGTTTTTTATTGCTTAATAACAATTTTTGCTTTAAGTAATAAAAGCTTGCGCTTTTTTGGGTATAGACAAATAAAAAATTACGTGGTATAATATAAGCATAAAATAATTACAAGCAAAATTTTTAAAGGTAAATTATGAAAAATCAAGCATTTAACCCTTACTTGCCCAGTTATGAATACGTGCCGGACGGCGAACCTCACGTGTTTGGCGACAGAGTTTACGTTTATGGCTCGCACGATAAGTTTAACAGCAACGAGTTTTGCGCAAACGATTACGTTTGTTGGTCTGCGCCCGTAACTGATTTAAGCGACTGGCGTTACGAGGGCGTTATTTGGAAAAGGGAGGACGATCCTGAAAAGCCCCCTATATTTTTGCAATCTATGTACGCGCCCGACGTGGTGCAGGGCAACGACGGAAGGTATTATTTATACTTTTTTAAGGGCAATCAACGCAATATAGGCGTTGCCGTTTGCGATACGCCTGCAGGGCGATACAAGTACTTGGGTAGGGTAAAATATCCCGACGGAACTATACTTGGAAGAGGCAAGGACGAAAAGGATATTCATCAATTTGACCCCGGAGTATTTCGCGACGACGACGGTAAAATTTATCTTTATACCGGTATGGCTCCCAAACATCCCAACTTGTTTACGGCGTTTAAATCGGTAAACACTAACGGCGCTATGGCGGCGGAATTGCAAGAGGATATGCTTACCGTAAAACTGCCTTTAAAAAGGGTAGGCAAGTCCCAACACAACTCCAAAGGAACGGGATACGAGGGGCACGAGTTTTTTGAAGCGGCTTCTATGCGTAAATTCAACGGCAATTACTACTTTATTTATTCTTCCGTAAACGGTCACGAGCTTTGCTACGCTATGGGTAAAAGCCCTACGGGCGAATTTGAGTTTAAGGGCACGCTCGTATCTATCGCAGATATAGGAATTGCGCAAACCCCCCTTAACTATATTGGAAATACTCACGGTAGCGTAGAGTTTATTAACGGAAAATATTTCGTGTTTTATCACAGGCAAACCAACCGCCATTGTTATTCCCGTCAGGCCTGCGCCGAAGAAATTGAAATGCTTGAAGACGGAACTTTTAAGCAAGCGGAAATAACCTCCTGCGGGCTTAACGGCGGGCCTTTAAAGGCGGAAGGGGAGTATGAAGCAAGAATAGCTTGCAACCTGTTCAGCAAAAAGGGCGTGTATTTTTACAATGCAATTAAGCCGTTAAAGGGTTGCCACCCCTATTTTACCCAAAGCGGAAAGGATAGGGAAGAAAACGGCGACCAATATATAGCAAACTTTTGCGACGGCGCAACGGCAGGCTTTAAGTATTTTAATTTTAATAGCAACAAAAAAATTGCGGTAACCGTTAGCGGTAAGGCTAGGGGCGAAATGGTCGTTAAGGACGGTTTGTTCGGCCATACTGTGGGGGTAATTGCAATTAATTCAACCAAAACTCCCCAAAAATTTACCGCCGAGCTTAATATTGAAAACGGCGTAAAGCCCTTATATTTCACCTTTAAAGGCAAAGGGGCGTTAAACTTTATAAGCATAGAATTTTAATATAAAAGGAGCGCGCGAATTTTTTTCGCACGCTCCGTTTTTTTATTGCAATATAAAGGCTTGTAAGCCAAAGGCAGTAGCCCGTTTAATAAAAATTAATCTGCTCGTTAAGCCTTGCCCGTTTAATTGCAAAGCATTAAAGGTATTAGTAGTTGCGTTGTCCAAAAATGGTAGTGCCAACCCTAATCATATTCGAGCCACACTCAACGCAAAGTCTCCAATCTCCGCTCATCCCCATTGAAAGATACTCAAAATCCTTATCAACGGCTTTAAGCTCGTCAAATTTTTTACGCATCAAGGTGGCTAAACGCCTTAACTCAACCTCGTCGTCGATATACGGAAGCATTGCCATAAGCCCCTTAATTTTAAGGGCAGGCATTGCCTTAATCGTGGCATATGCGGCGTCCAATTCATCTAAATCAAAACCGCCCTTACTTTCCTCGTTGCCGATATTTACTTGAATAAGAGCGTTTGCTTCAACGCCTGCCTTTGCGCTTCTTTTAGAAATTTCTTCTGCAAGGGAAAGTCTGTCAACCGAGTGGTATAGGTCGCACTTGCCAATTAAATATTTAACCTTATTCGTTTGCAAATGCCCTATAAAATGGCGTTTAACCTTGCCTACGATTTGGTCGTATTTATCTTTAAATTCTTGCACGTGATTGTCGCCGATAACCTCTATGCCTGCGGCAATCGCGCGGTTAATATTTTCTACGCTTTGTAATTTTACGGCGGCAACAAGCGTAATTTTTTCCCCGAAGCAATTTTGTTCGGGGATTTCTTTTAATAAATTTTTTGTATTAACTTCTATCATTTTTTTAAATTCAAGCCTATATATGTGGTAACTACTTAAATTTCTGCGGCAATAAGCTCTGCCATTTCGTTGCAGCCTACTATAATTGCACCGTCCTCGGCAATATCGCCCGTTCTGTAATTTTTGTCTAAAACCTTTTGAATTGCGCTTTCTATTGCGTTATATTCTTCGTTTAAGTCAAAGCTGTCCCTAAGCATCATTGCTGCCGCCAAAATAGTGGCTATAGGGTTAGCGATATTCTTGCCCGCAATATCGGGGGCAGAGCCGTGTATAGGCTCGTATAAGCCACACTTGCTATCGCCCAAGGACGAGGAAGCTAACATACCGATAGAGCCTGTTACCTGCGCTGCTTCGTCCGATAAAATATCGCCGAATATGTTAGAGGTTACTACGACGTCAAACTGTGCGGGATTTTTTACTATTTGCATAGCCATATTGTCCACTAAAACGTCAACCACCTCAATTTCGGGGAAGTTTTTTGCCGCGTATTCGTGAACGGTTTTACGCCATAAGCGAGAGCTTTCTAATACGTTAGCCTTATCTACCGAAACTAACCTTTTACTGCGCTTTTGCGCCATTTCGCAGGCGATTTTAGTAATTCTTTCAATTTCAGGGACGGAATATTTTTCCGTATCCCAAGCGTATTCTACTCCGTTTTCGTCAACGCCCTTATCGCGTTCGCCAAAATAAATTCCGCCGATAAGCTCCCTTACTATAATAATTTCAATTCCGTTTTTAACCAAATCGTATTTAAGGGGGGAAGCGTTTGCAAGGCTCTTCCAAAGCTTTGCAGGGCGAATATTTGAATAAAGCCCCATCGCCTTTCTAATTTTAAGCAAGCCCTTTTCGGGGCGAGTATCGCCGGGCATATTGTCCCACTTATATCCGCCAACTGCGCCTAACAAAACGCTGTCGGAAGCAAGGCAACGCTGTACGGTATAATCGGTTAAGGGAGTGCCGTGCTTATCTATCGAGCATCCGCCGATATCAAGGTGCTCAAAGGCAAAATTATGCCCGAATTTTTCGCCTACCTTATTTAATACTTTAATTGCGCCCGCGCAAATTTCAGGGCCTATTCCGTCTCCGTCTAATACGGCAATATTATAATTCATTTTAAAAGTTCTCCTTGCAAAAATCCGTTCGTTAAGGCATATATACGGCCCAATTTAATTAATTACGCTTTGCTATATGCTTTAAAAGTCCACCGTCGGCAATAATATTTTGTATAAATTCGGGGAAGGGCTCTGCCTTAAAGGTTTTGCCCGTGCTTTCGTTTTTAATAATTCCGTTAGATAAATCGCACGATACTAAATCGCCTGCTTTAATATCTTCAACGGCTTCCGCACACTCTAAAATAGGCAAGCCTATGTTAATGGAATTGCGGTAAAAAATTCTTGCAAACGAGTTTGCAATTACTATCGAAACCCCACACGCCTTAATAGCAATAGGGGCGTGCTCGCGGGAAGAGCCGCAACCAAAATTGTCGCCAGCGACGATAATATCGCCCACGGCAACCTTCTTGCTAAAATCTGCGTCGATATCCTCCATACAATGGGAAGCAAGCTCCTTTTCGGAAGTGGTGTTTAAATATCTTGCCGGTATAATTACGTCCGTATCGACGTCGTTGCCGTATTTAAAAACTTTTCCTTCAACTTTCATATTATAACTCCTCGGGGCTTGCAAGCCTTCCTAAAACTGCCGAAGCCGCAGCAACGAAGGGTGAAGCTAAATAAATTTCGCTCGTAATATGTCCCATACGGCCAACGAAGTTTCTGTTCGTTGTCGAAACGCACCTTTCGTTTTCCGCCAAAATACCCATATGTCCGCCAAGGCAAGGTCCGCAGGTGGGGGTGGAAACGATTGCGCCGGCGTTAATAAATATTTCTAAAAGTCCTTCCTTTAAGCATTGTAGGTAAATTTCGTTAGTGGCGGGAATAATAATCGCCCTTACTTGCTTAGCAACCTTTCTGCCCTTTAAAATTTCCGCTGCTTGGCGCATATCGGATATGTGTCCGTTAGTGCAAGAGCCTATAACGACCTGGTCTATTTTTATATCGCCCCACTCGTCGGGCGTTTTTGCGTTTTCGGGAAGATGAGGGAAGGATACCGTGGGTACGATAGCGCTTAAATTAATATCGTAAACCTCGTCGTATTCAGCGTCGTCGTCGGGGTAGTAAGCCTTAATTTCCCTTTTAAATCTGCCGTTTAAATATTCAAGCGTAATTTCGTCCACGGGAAAAATTCCGTTTTTTGCGCCCGCTTCAATCGCCATATTACAAATGGTAAACCTATCGTCAATGGTAAGGCTTTTAACGCCTTCGCCAACGAATTCCATCGACTTATACAACGCGCCGTCAACTCCGATTTTACCTATAATATGCAAAATTAAGTCCTTACCGCAAACGTTGGGCTTAAGCTTGCCTAAAAGATTAAACTTTATTGCCGAAGGCACTTTAAACCAGCACTTTTGCTCAATCATGCCTGCCGCCATATCAGTAGAGCCAACACCCGTCGAAAACGCGCCCAACGCGCCGTAGGTACAGGTATGGCTGTCTGCGCCAATAACTAAATCGCCTGCGCCGACAAGCCCCTGCTCGGGAAGAAGCGCGTGCTCAATGCCCATTTTTCCAACGTCAAAAAAATTTTCAATTCCCTGCTCTATTGCAAAGGTACGGCAGGTTTTGCACTGCTGTGCGCTTTTAATATCCTTGTTGGGGGCAAAGTGGTCCATAACCAAAGCGATTTTATCCTTTTGCGCAACCCTTTCAACCCCTGCCTTTTTAAATTCCTTAATGGCAACGGGGCCCGTAATATCGTTTGCTAAAACTAAATCGAGCTCGGCAGAAATAAGCTGACCTGCCTTAACCTCTTTAAGATTTGCATGCGCCGCCAAAATTTTTTGCGACATAGTCATTCCCATAATTTATCTTCTCCAAAAAAATGCGTTCAACGCAATAGTTACGGCATATTACCGCATCAATTTCCAAAAAAATATAATATTTAAAATTTAAAAGCCTTTTAATCGCTTATTTTTTACTGCAAATTAAAAGCTAAAATGCAATAAATGCGTTACCTTACTTTTTAAAAATCGCGCCCTGTGAAGCGGAAGTTACGCTTGCGCGGTATCTTGCTAAATAACCCTTAACCTGCTTAATTTTAGGGGTAAAGGTTTTATATCTGTTTTCAATTTCTTCTTGGCTTACGCGCAAATTCATTTGGCAATTTAAAATGTCGATATCAATAATATCGCCGTCCTTTACAATGCCGATAAGTCCGCCTGCAGCCGCTTCGGGACAAACGTGTCCGATGGCAGCGCCACGCGTTGCGCCCGAAAATCTTCCGTCAGTAATAAGCGCTACGTCTGCGCCCAAGCCTGCGCCGACTATTGCAGAGGTGGGGGTAAGCATTTCCCTCATACCGGGGCCACCGATAGGTCCTTCGTAACGAATAACTACGACGTCGCCCTTTTCAATTTTGCCGGTAGATATTGCAATCATTGCTTCTTCTTCGCTGTCAAAGCATTTTGCTGGTCCGCTGTGCTTATACATTTTAGGGTCAACCGCGCTCTTTTTAACAACGCTACCTTCAGGCGCAAGGTTGCCCTTTAAAATGGTAAGTCCACCCTGCGCGGAGTAGGGGTTGTTAAAGGGGCGAATAATTTCCGTGTTATAAATTTTTGCATTTTTAATAACCTCGTGCATGCTTTCGCCCGAAACGGTTAAAGCACTACCGTCTAAAAGTCCGTTATCCTCAAGCTCCTTCATAACTGCCGAAATTCCTCCGGCTTCGTTAAGCTCTTCAATATAATGCTCGCCTGCGGGGGCTAAACGGCATAAGTTGGGCGTTTTTTCAGAAATAGCGTTCATTATATCAATATTAACGCTATCTACGCCTGCTTCGCCCGCGATTGCCAAAAGGTGCAATACGGTGTTGGTGGAAGCGCCTATCGCCATATCCACCGTTTCAGCGTTTTTAAACGCCTTTGCAGTTAAAATATCTAAGGGGCGAATATTTTTATTAAATAGGTTCATAACCGCTTCGCCCGTGCTCTTTGCAAGTGCAAGGCGCTGGGAATATACCATAGGTATAGTGCCGTTTCCGGGAAGAGCCATACCAAGCGCTTCGCAAAGGCAGTTTAAGCTGTTTGCCGTAAACATACCCGAGCAAGAGCCACAGGTGGGGCAGGCGTTACACTCAAAATCCTTAAGCGTTTGCGCGTCGATATTGCCTGCGTTGTATGCGCCAACCTCTTCAAACATAGTTGAAAGGGAGGTTTTTTTGCCGTGTACTCTTCCTGCGAGCATAGGTCCGCCCGAAACGAAGATGGAAGGAATATTAACCCTTGCCGCCGCCATTAGCATACCCGGAATAATCTTGTCGCAGTTACCAACGAAAATCGCCGCCTGAAAAGCGTGGGCGCGCATTAAAATTTCTGCGCTGTCGGCAATAATTTCACGGGAGGGGAGGGAGTATTTCATACCCGCGTGTCCCATAGCAATTCCGTCGCATACGCCGATAGAAGGGACGATTACGGGCTTACCGCCTGCTGCAATAACGCCTTCCGCCGCCGCCTTTGCAATCATATCAAGGTGCATATGTCCGGGTATTATTTCGCTTTGAGCGCAAATAATTCCCACTATGGGCTTTTGCATTTCGCTGTCGGTCCATCCAAGCGCGCGCAATAGCGAACGCTGTGAGCTCATCCCTGTTCCGTTACTAAATATATTACTCATTGTGTTATTTTACTCCGTAAATAAGTGTCAAACGCTTTTGCGTCCGTAAATTTTTAATTAATATGATCGCTATAGCAATCTCTGTCCTTTAAGGTGTGCGAGCCCCTTGCAAGCACGGTTACGCCCGTTCTTTGCATTTCTAAAATGCCGTAAGGCTCGATAACCTTTAAAAAGCCGTCAAGCTTATAAGGTGTGCCCGTAAGCTCTAAAATCATAGTGTCAAGCGAAAGGTCAACGACCTTTGCCTTATAAATTTCTTTAATTTCTACAAGCTGACTTCTAACGTCGGGCTTTGCCGAAACCTTAACGAGCAAAAGCTCCCTATAAACGCAGTCCAGCTCGTTTGCGCAACCAATCTTTTTAACGTCCTCAAGCTTGTCCATCTGTTTAATCATTTGGTAAAGGGTGTATTCGTCCCCCCATAAAACTATGGTCATGCGTGAAAGCTCGCTGTTTTCAGTAGCGCAAACCGAAAGGCTTTCTATGTTATAGCCACGCCTTGTAAAAAGGCCTGAAATTCTTGTTAAAACACCGCTTTTGTTGGCAACTAATGCGCCAATAGTATATTTTTTAAGTTCCGACATCTTAATTTTCCTCCATTTTTTGAAGCTGAGTGTCGTAGGTTTGACCGGGCTTAATCATAGGTAAAACGTTATCGTCGCAGGGTATTAAGCAGTTAACCACTATGGGCGCGCAATTTTCTTGCGCATAGGCAAACGCTTCCTTTAAAACCTCTTCCACGTTACTGTTTTCGTCTATAACAACGCCCTTTGCCCCAAAGCTTTCGGCAAATTTGCAATAATCAGTCTTTTTATTAAGGGTGGTTTGCGAAAATCTTCTTTGATAAAAGATTTTTTGCCATTGTCTAACCATACCCAAAACGCCGTTGTTCATTAAAATAATAACCAAGGGTACGCCTTGCGTTACGGCGGTAGAAAGCTCGTTCATATTCATATTAAAGCAACCGTCGCCGGTAACTAAAACGGTAAGCTTTCCGCTACCGAAGGCCGCGCCTAACGCCGCGCCCATACCGTAGCCCATTGTGCCAAGCCCGCCCGAAGAGCAGAAAAGGCGTGGAGCGGTAAGGGGATAATATTGCGCCGCCCACATTTGGTGCTGACCTACGTCGGTTATAAGCGGCGTGTCGCAAGGCGCAATCTTTGCCGCGGTAGAAAGTATTTTATAAGCTAAAATTCCCTCGTCCCTTCTTGCTTTGTCAATTTGCTTTACGTCGGCAATATTGCCCGTCCAATGGGGCTTTTTATCTTCCTTAACCATAGGCACAAGCGCCTTTAAGGTTTCGCCAACGTCCTCCATAACGGCAATGGTGGAGGGTATGTTTTTATCAATTTCCGCATTGTCTATATCTACGTGAATAACCGTTTTTCCGCTTGCAAATTTATCTCTGTTTAATGCAACGCGGTCGGAAAAACGCGTGCCAAGCGCAATAATCGTATCGGAATTCATAACCGCTCTTGCAGCGGCAACGGTTCCGTGCATACCTATCATACCAAGGCACATATCGTCGTTTTCGTCAACTGCGCCCTTGCCCATAAGCGTATAGGTTATAGGCGCGTCAATTTTCTTTGCAAGCTCCTTTACGTAGCCTGCAGCGTTAGATGAAATTACGCCGCCCCCCGCAATAATAACGGGCTTTTGCGACTTGTTAATAGCTTCGGCAACGCTATAAAGCTTGCTTGCAAAAACGGGGTAGGGCTTAAACGCAACGGGTGTTTTAGGCTCGTATTCGCATTCCGCAATTTGCACGTTTTTTAAAATATCAATCAAAACGGGGCCCTTTCTGCCGCTATTTGCAATATAAAACGCCTTTCTTATAGTTTCGGCAAGCTCGGTTACGTCTTTAACGATAAAATTGTGCTTGGTAATAGGTATGGTTATACCGCAAATGTCAATTTCTTGGAAGGAATCCCTGCCAAGCATATTAAGGCCAACGTTGCCCGTAATTGCAACCATAGGTATCGAATCCATATAAGCCGTAGCTATACCGGTAACTAGGTTGGTTGCGCCGGGACCGGAGGTAGCAAAGCAGACGCCGACCTTACCGGTAACTCTCGCGTAGCCGTCCGCAGCGTGAGCCGCGCCCTGCTCGTGAGCCGTTAAAACGTGATTAATCTTCCCGTTTCTGAATAAGGCGTCGTAAATATCCAGAACGGTTCCTCCGGGATAACCGAAGATGGTGTCAACGCCCTGTTCTAAAAGGCAGTTGATTAAAATTTCCGCTCCTTTAAGTTTCATTGTTTTGCTCCTTAAAATTTAGTGTTTAGGGGATAGTATGCGGTCAATTTGCTTTTTATACTAAACCTTAAACTATTAGTTCACACTATTATAAAATAAATAAAGCAATTTGTCAAGGGGGGTGGTTGTATTTATGTAAAAAACCTTGCAAAAATATTTAATTTTTTTGTATATTTATGAATAAACTTAACCTTAACACTTATATTTTACTAAAATTATGCAAACTTTACCACATTTATCATCCTTAAGAAGCATGGCGACGGCAACCGTGAAGTAATTGCTTGCGCAATCGTGAAGTAATTGCTATCGCAACCGTGAAGTAGTTGCTATCGCAACCGTGAAGTGTGCTTCGCTTGTTGCTTGCACGTTATGGCAAAAATTTATTATTTATTAATAGCTTTAAAAAATATTTTTTACCGCAACGTTAACGCAAGTTAACCGAACGCTTGCGCGTTCACTTCACTTGCAACACAGTTGCAAATTTCACGCAACGCGTAGCGTTGTGTTTCACCCCGTAGCGCAAGCGACGGTAACCCTCAACGCACAGCGTTGTGTTTCACCCCACTATATGTCATCCTCGAGGAGTGTAAGCGACGAAGGATCTAAAAAAATAAGCGCGAGCCGTAACGGCTCGCGCTATTTAATTATTTTTTAAGCAGAAAATAATGAACAAGCTACACGGTTAGTGCGTTGTTATTTTTTTAAGCTTTGAACGATATGCTCGGGAGCTTGCTCGTAGCGTTCAAACGCGCTCATAAATTTGCCTCTACCTTGAGTCATAGATCTAAGCGAGGTAGCATAGGTTAAAATTTCCGCTTGGGGTGCTTCTGCCGAAACTACCTGCATATCTTCGTGCGCGTCCATACCCATAATTCTGCCACGGCGTTTATTTAAGTCGCCTAAAACGTCGCCAAGGTATTTTTCAGGGATGGAAATTCTTAATTTATAAATAGGCTCTAATATAACGGGGGAAGCGTTTTTAAGTCCTTCCTTAAATGCAAGCTCTGCCGCCGATTTAAACGCCGCTTCCGAAGAGTCTACGTCGTGGTAGCTTCCGTCGTAAAGCACGGCTTTAATATTAATAACGGGATATCCTGCAAGTACGCCGTGAGGCAAGCATTCTAAAATACCCTTTTCAACTGCGGGGAAGTACTGCTTGGGAACTGCGCCGCCAACAACCTCTTCGGCAAATTCAAATTCAGCCTCGCAAGGCTCGAAGCGCATTTTACAATGGCCGTATTGTCCGTGTCCGCCGGTTTGCTTTTTATATTTACCTTCTGCGGTAGCGGTAGCTCTAATAGTTTCTTTATAAGCGATTTGAGGAGTTTTTAAAACTGCGTCCGCGCCGAATTTAGACTTTAATTTTTTGCAAATAACGTCCAAATGTATTTCGCCTTGACCACCTAAAAGCGTTTCGCCCGTGTCAAGATTTTTAGTAATGGTAAAGCTCTTATCTTCTTCGGCAAGGCGGTTAAGTCCACCAAATACCTTGTCTTCCGTGCCCTGCGTTTTAGCGTAAACAGCCATATGTAAAACGGGAGCGGGGAAGTGGATGGGGTCGAACTTTACAGGTGCGCTTTCGTCGCAAAGCGTGTCGCCCGTATTGGTGTTGCTAAGCTTTGCAATCGCGCCGATATCGCCCGCGTGCAATTCAGAAACCGCTTCCTGCTTTTTACCTGTAATTAAATATAAAGCGTTAATTCTTTCAGTCGTGCCCGTTTCGGTATTAAGCACGCTCATACCCGTTTTTAATACGCCACGGTTAACTCTTAAATAGCTCAATTTTCCAACGAAGGGGTCAACCGAGGTTTTAAATACCTGTGCGGCAAAAGGTCTGTCGTCCTTGCAAGAAATTGCAACCACCTTTTCGGTAGTTAAATCGGTTGCGGGTAACGCTCTTCTTTCCAAAGCCTTGGGTATATATTTAACGATTTCGTTCATAAGGTTTTTAACGCCCTTGTTTTGTAATGCGCTACCTGCTAAAACGGGAATAACGTTAATGTTAAAGGTGCCCATGCGTATGCCGTGTATGCATTCTTCACGCGTAAGCTCGCCAACCTCAAAATATTTTTCTAAAAGAGCGTCGTCGTTTTCTGCCGCGGTTTCCATTAACGAAAGCTGCATAGCTTCGTAGTCTTCGCGCATATCTTCGGGGATGGGGATTTCTTCAGGGCCAACGTTGGTGAATTTATACGCTTTATCTTGAAGTGCGTTTAAATAACCGATCATTTTTCCGCCTTCCATAATGGGAAGCTGAATAGGCGCAATTTTGCCGGGGTAAGCTTCTCTTAAAGCGGCAACCGTGCCGGCGTAATCTGCGTTGTCCTTATCCATACCGTTTATAAATACGATCATAGGTTTGTTGGCTTTAAGGCACATATTAATTGCCTTTTCAGTGCCAACGGAAATACTGCCGTTTGCTCCGGCAACAACCAACACAGCGCCACAAGCGCGCATAGCCGAATTTAATTCGCCTTCAAAGTCGTAAAATCCGGGTACGTCTAAAAAGTTAAGCTTGGTTTCCTTCCAAATGGTGTGCGCTACCGAAAGAGAAACGGACATCTTTCTTTGAATTTCTTGTTCGTCAAAGTCAGAGGTAGTGGTGCCGTTGTCCGTTCTGCCCATTCTCGTAATCGATCCACCGTTGTAAAGCATAGCTTCGCATAGTGTGGTTTTGCCTTCGCCGCTGTGGCCGATAATCGCCACGTTGCGGATATCGTTTGCAGTAATGCTCATAATAGTTTTCTCCCTATGGGTTTTAATATTTTAGTTAATATTTAAACGCTAAAAACGCGCTTTTAAAAAACTTAACAACACTATTATACTACAAATTTTTATAAAATCAATACCTTACGGAAAAAAAGTTTCAAATTTTGTTAACTTTTTTCACGAATAACCTAAAAAAGCCTTTTTTGCTTGTTTTTTAAGGAGAAAGTTTATATTATTTGGCAAAAATAATAAACTTATTAAAATTTTTATAAGTAAAAAATTAATTATAGTTGGTTTTGAGTGCTCGATTAAAAAATTTTTATCAATATATTTTGCTAAAAAACAGGGCGTGGAGAATTAAAAGCTCCACGCCCGTTGCTATTTAAATAGTAAATTTTTTAAGCCGAATTCAAGGTCAACGGTATTGCGTTTAGGTAATTAAGATACCACGATTAAACGGAACGTTTAGTTTGAACTGTGATAGGCTTGATTTGCGTTTAGGTAATTAAGATACCACGATTAAACGGAACGTTTAGTTTGAACTGTGATAGGCTTGATTTGCGTTTAGGTAATTAAGATACCACGATTAAACGAACCGTTTAGTTTGAACAGTGATAGGCTTGATTTGCGTTTTGGCAATAAAGATGCCTTGATTAAACGGAACGTTTATTTTTCCCAGCTGTAGTTGTTGGATTTTACGTGTAAAACGTAATCGGGGTCGGGCGTTGCAACCTTGCAAACCAAGCCTTCGTCCACGCAGTTGCCTGCAACAACTTTTACTTCCATCTTTTCTTCAAGTGGCACTTTAAATTTTACAACGTGGTTTTTAGCTACTTTTTCGCCAACTAAATTTCCGTTGATATAAAGCTTAACCGAGTTTTGGTTAGTGTACGCTTTAATTTCCGTTTTATTGCCCGTGCGGTTAATAAATCTCTTTCCACAAAGGTGAAGCATAGGCGCTTCGGTCCAGTACGCCTTATAAATATAAAAGGCGTCCTTTTTAATTTTTCTGTCAAAGGTTACAAGTCCCTTGTGGTTCATTCCGGGCTCTCCGCCTTGATTTCTTGCATCTGCGGCAAAGTCGAACATATTCCAAACGTGCGAAGCCCAAATATAAGGTCGCTTTGCAAAAAACTGCGCCATATATTCGTGGTAAATTGCCTGATAATCTTCTGTATTATCGCCACGCTTGGGCTTAACGCTGTGCAGGTTAGGCATTGCTTCCGCTCCGTATTCGCTCATACCAACGCAACGGTTGGGGTGAGTTAAGTGGTAAAAGCCAAACCAAAGCTTATTTAAAAACATACCGGGCATATACCAGCCTAAATATAAGTTCCACGAAACTATATCGGTAATAGCGGCGCTTTTGTTAAAGGGCCCGCACATAGCAAAGCAAGCAAGGGTAGTAAGGCGGGTAGGGTCTAATTTATGGCACAAATCGTTAAGTCGCTTATGGTTTTCAAGCATATCGCGCTTGTGCTTATTAAACATAGTAATTTCGTTAGAAACGCCCCAAAACATTATTGAAGGATGGTTGTATTGCTGATATATAAGCTCCTTCATTTGGCTTACTGCATTTTCGTTTGCTTCGGGCATATGTCGGGATATATAGGGGATTTCAGCCCAAATTACAAGCCCGTATTTATCGCATAAATCATAAAAATAATCGTCGTGCTGGTAGTGTGCAAGGCGAATAGTATTTGCGCCTATTTCCACTATCGTTTGCATATCCTCGTCGTGCTCTTTTTTGGTAATCGCGTTGCCCATATTCTTTCTGTCCTGATGTCTGCAAACACCACGGAGAGAATAGGGCTTACCGTTTAAAAAGAAGCCCTTTTTAGGGTCGCAGTAAAAGGTTCTAAAGCCAACGCTTGCGCAAACCTCGTCTTTAACCTCGCCGTCAACGGTAAGCCTTGCTACGGCTTTATAAAGGTAAGGGTTTTTAAGTCCGTCCCAAAGGTTAACGCTTTTAACAATAAGCCTTTCGCCGTTTTTACCGCTTGCAACGGCGTTGCCTTCAGCGTCAAAAAGGTAAGTTATAATCTCGCCCTCGTTAGCCCAGGCTTCAATAACAATTTCGCCGTCTGCGCCGTTAACGGTGGGGGTGGCTTTTATTGCGGGCGAGCCGTAATATAGCATATCGAAATGCTGTTTACTTACGCAAATAAGGTTTACGTCGCGGTATATTCCGCCCCAAAAGGTAAAGTCTGCGGTTTGTGGATAAACGGTTTCAACCTCGCTATTATCGGCTAAAACCACCAAAAGGTTGTCGTCTGTAAGGTGGGCGGTAATGTCTGCGCGGAAGGTAGAATATCCGCCGTCGTGGCTTGTAATCAACGCGCCGTTAATATATACCTCGCAGGAGGAATTAACCCCCTTAAATTCGATATATACCCTACCGTCGGTGTCGAAATCAGGCTTTTTAAAGCGTTTTACGTACCAGCATCTTCCCCTATAATAATCACCGCCACCGTCCTGTCCGTCAAGGTTGTTCCAGGTGTGGGGTATATTTACGGCAACGCCCTCTGCAAATTCTGCTTCCTTATGTCCTACGTCCTTTTTAATAAACTTCCATCCGTCGTTTAAATTTATAACAGCTCTCATTTTTCCCCTCTTTTAAGTTAGCGCTCAAGTTTATATATTTTAAATTTGTGCAATACTAATTTAATGAATACTAAAAATAAATTAAGTCGTTTTGTAAACAATACCGCATCCGTTAGTGCGTGCTTTTACTGCCGTCCGTGGGCGCAAAGCCCATAATTTTTACGTACGAGCGATAAAAGGTAGAGTAATCCTCAAACCCGAACATTTCGGCAACAACCGCCTTTTTCGTTCCGCTTATAATAAGCTTATGGGCGGCAAGTATCTTTTTCGTGCGGATATATTGCATAATGGGAATTTTCATATGAGTTTTAAATTCGTTGCTAATATACGACTTTGAAAAATTAAACGCCTCGTTTAAGGTATCTAAAGTAATTCTCTTATCTAAATTTTCGTCTATGTAATTTATAATCTTTGAAATAACGTCGGGCGTTTGGTCTTTAATGGGGGTGGGGTTACGGAAAATTTTAACCAAAAGCCCAATTAAATCGCACATAAATATGGCGTAAAGCTCGTCGTCACCGTAATATTTGGGGTAATCGTCAAAGGCTTTAAACACGTCGGAAAATCTTTTTATATTGCCTAAAAAAGGGGAAAAATTCTCCCTTTTTTGCTTTATGTATTCAGGCACGAATTGCTCGGGGAATTTAAAAACGTAGCGCTCGTAGCTAACGTCGCTATTAACCGTTGCAAAATGGTATTTGCCCGAAGGGGCGTAAACTATGTCGCCGGGCTCAAGCTTACGCGATTCGGCTTCGACGGTGTAAATTACGTCCCCCTTAACGAAGTATAAAATTTCGTCAAAGTAGTGCATATGCTTTTGGTAATTTTCCATTGGCTCGCTCGCCTTATCAAGCTTATGGGCGATATCAATATTTTTATATACGAATCTAAACATAACGGTATTGTAGCACAAAAAAACATAAAATGCAATACTTAATTTAAAAATTGCAATTGTTTTATTAAAAAAATTGTAGTAAAATTATTCTTACAACCTATATTATGCAATAATATAAGCGTTAAAAAAGATAGAGGGATAAAATGGAAAAAACTCAGGCAATCGGCGTAAATCGCGCCAAACAATGGCAAATTGCATTGTTCCCGTTTAATAACGCGGCAACCAACGTGTATTTTGCCTTTTACAGCTACTTTACTTACTATGCGTTAATGTATTTAACGGGTAGCGCGGCAACCTCTTTAGCAGGCTCCGTGGTTTCGGCTGCGTTAGTGCTATTAGTAAGTAACTTTAACGCAGTTTTCGCACCCTTAATGCGTGTGTTCGACGGTATTACCGACCCTATTTTAGGCGGAGTAATGGATAAAACCAAAACTCGCTTCGGCAAGTTCCGCCCCTATATGGTAATAGGTAACGCGCTTTTAGCGCTATCCGTTATTTTAATGATGGTGGTATTTAGGGGCGTAGGCGACGATTTAGCGTGGCTTCGCTGGGTAGTGTATATCGTAAGCTATATTATTTACGTTTTAGGCTACACCTGTCAATGCGCGGTAACCAAGGCAGGGCAAACTTGCTTAACTAACGACCCTAAGCAACGCTCGCAGTTCGTAATTTGGAATATGATAGGTCAAATAGGCTCTATCGTTCTCGTAAACATAATGGCGGGCGGTATTCTCACCAACGATATAATTTGCGCAAAGGGTAGCATAGAATACGTTGAGGGGTGCATTGAAGTAGTGTTAAGGGGTGCGGCTTACGGCTCGCAGTTCTACGATATTATGGTTCCCTTCGTGGTTATTCTTTCTGCAATATATACCGTTATGGCGGTTGCCGCTATTGCGGAAAAGGACAAGCCTGAATTCTGGGGCATTTCTGAAAAGCCCGCAACTATGAAGGATTATCTCGGCATAATTAAGGGCAATAAAGAAATCCGTTGGTTAGTTTTATCCTCCGGCTTAAATAAGCTTGCTTCCACGGTTGCAACCTCCGGTACGGTTGCTTTCCTCGTTTACGGATGCTTAATGGGTGACTATAACGGCTTGTTTATACCCTTCTATGCGCTTTGCTTCGTGTTTATGGGCATCTTCTTTATATGGGGCTCGAAAACCGCGGGCGAAAAGGGGCAAAAGCGTGGCGTTGCGCAGTTTACCGTGTTTGCAATTTTGTTCTATATAGGGGTTTTAATTCTTTTGTGCTTATATAATCACGAAGACCCTGCAACCTATCTTTCCATATTCAAAATCGACGAAAGCGGTTTCCATTTAACTATAAACTTCTATACGATATTATTTATAATCTTCTACGGATGCGGCTACGGCGCGTTTAACTGTTGCGATAACTTAACTATTCCAATGGTTGCCGACTGCACCGACTACGAAACTTACCGTTCGGGCAACTATGTACCCGGCATAATGGGCACGATTTTCTCCCTTATGGATAAAATCATTTCTTCCTTACAGGTATTGTTGCTTCAAATCTTTATCGTAGGTATCGTTCCCGGGCTTAACGCGCTTCCCGCAGAAGGAACGCCTTATATGGAGGGTATGCAGCTTGCTTCTATAATTTGCTTCTGCTTGCTTCCTATGACTGCTTGGATAGTTACTACCTTCTGTATGACAAGATACAGCCTATCTGGCAATAAGCTCGTGGAAATTCAAGCCGTTAACGCCGTTCGTAAGGCTGCAGTTCAAGGCGGTATGTC
This sequence comes from Clostridiales bacterium, assembly GCA_015069485.1. GTDB lineage: Bacteria > Bacillota > Clostridia > Christensenellales > Borkfalkiaceae > Coproplasma. The sequence continues at coordinate 77,651 of SVIM01000001.1, forward strand.
TATGGAGGAGGCTATGAAAACTTGGCAAACTATCGACCAAGTGCCCGCCGCCTTCGTACCCGTTAAAAAGGTTAAAACAGATAAAAAGACGGGTGAGCCTATACAAGAAAAAGAAAATATTTTAGACAAAATTTATAATAAAATATTCACTAAAAGGGAAGAAACGCACGGCGTTGCTTCTTCTAACGCAATAGATATTCCCGAACCGTATTTAACCGACGAGGTAAAGGCGCAATTAGGCATAATGCAACAGCCGACGCAGACCTCTACGACGGATAATATAGAATAATAAAGGAGAAAAAATATGAAGCTTACCTTCCGCTGGTATGGCGAAAAAGACAGTATTCCCTTGCAGTATATAAAGCAAATTCCCAATATGTCGGGCGTCGTTACCGCCGTGTACGACGTCCCCGTAGGCGAAAAATGGAGTGATGAAAGCCTTGCTAAATTAAAGCAATTAACGCAGGATGCGGGTTTAGAAATGGAGGTTATCGAATCTATTCCCGTTCACGAAGATATTAAGATGGGATGCGGAAAGCGCGACGAATATATTGCAAATTATTGCGAAAATTTACGCGCGGTTGCGCGCCACGGCGTAAAGGTGGTTTGCTATAACTTTATGCCCGTATTCGACTGGCTCCGTACCGATATGTATCACAAAAACGGCGACGGCTCTACTTCGCTTTCCTATTCTTACGAGGATTTTATTAAGGTTGACCCCAACAACCTTCACCTACCCGGCTGGGACGAAAGCTACACCCCCGAAGAATTGCAAGGGCTTTTAAAGGCGTATAAAAGCATCAGTCACGAACAGCTTTTTAACAACTTAATTTATTTCCTTGAAAGAATTATTCCCGTTTGCGAGGAGTGTGGAATAAATATGGCTATTCACCCCGACGATCCCCCTTGGGACGTCTTCGGCTTGCCCAGAATTATCTCTTGCGAAGATGATTTAGATAAGCTTTTCAACGCCGTTCCTTCAACGGCTAACGGCTTAACGCTTTGTACGGGCTCGTTTGGCGCAGGCAGGGGCAACGACATAGTCAAAATGGCGGCAAAATACGCGGCGCAGGGCAGGGTGCATTTCGCTCACCTTCGCAACGTGTTATGGACGGACGATAAGGATTCCTTCTGCGAAACGGGGCATTGTTCGGTTGACGGCTCGTTAGATATGGCGCAAATCGTTTTAGCCCTCGTTAAAAACGGCTTTAACGGCTACGTTCGCCCCGACCACGGCAGAAACGTTTGGGGTGAAGACGGCAAGCCCGGCTACGGCTTATACGATAGGGGGCTTGGCGCGGCGTATATAAACGGATTGTTTGAGGTTGCCGAAAAGTTAAAATAATTTTGCTTTAAAAAATCATTAATCAAGGCATATATGCCTACTAATTTAAAAATTTTAGTGTAATTATCAAATTTTATAAGGAGAAAATTAAATGTATAATTTACCCTTAACGGTTGATTTAAAGGATAAAGTAGTAGTAATAACAGGCGCAGGTGGCGTCATTTGCTCCGAGCTTGCACGCGCGTACGCCGCTTGTGGGGCAAAGGTTGCAGTTTTGGACTTAACCAAAGAAAAAGCCGACGCAAAGGCTGGCGAAATCGTTGCACAAGGCGGAATTGCAAAGGGCTATGCGGCAAACGTTTTAGATAAAGAATCGTTAGAAGAGTGCCACAAACAGGTTCTTGCAGAATTAGGCCCTTGCGATATTTTAGTAAACGGCGCGGGCGGTAACAACCCTAAAGCGCAAACCGACAAGGAGTATTTTGAATTAGGCGATATCGACGCCGATACAAAGTCCTTTTTCGATTTAGATAAGGGTGGGGTAGAATTCGTATTCAACCTCAACTATTTAGGCTCGCTTTTACCTTCGCAGGTTTTTGCGGTAGATATGGTTGGCCGTAAGGGATGTAGCATTTTAAACATATCTTCTATGAACGCGTTTACACCCTTAACTAAAATCCCTGCCTACTCCGGCGCAAAGGCGGCAATTTCTAACTTTACAAAATGGCTTGCCGTTCATTTTAGTAAGGTTGGTATAAGGGTAAACGCTATTGCTCCCGGCTTTTTTGCAACAGCGCAAAACAGACAGCTTTTATTTAATGCCGACGGCACACCTACCGCGCGCACGGGCAAAATTCTCGCCGCTACGCCTATGGAAAGATTTGGCGAGGTTGAAGAATTAGTGGGGGCAACGCTATTTTTATCTTCCGAAAAGGCCGCAGGCTTTATAACTGGCGTCGTTCTTGCAATCGACGGTGGCTTCTCATCCTACGCAGGCGTATAATTTAAGCATTAATAAGGTATTTTATGCAAGCCCCAACGCTTTGTTTAAGCGTTGGGGCTTATATTTTATACCGTATAAACAAATTAAACTATTTTATAATAAGGAATAAAATAAAAATATACATTTTTATGTATTTTTCCCTTTCGTTTATTGACAGTTAATGCATAAAGGTGTATAATTATACGAAATTATAAAAAGGGGAAAGCTAAGGCGCATACCATTTTACAAATTTTAAACGCCTTTTATTCAAATTATGTGGCTAGATTATTTAATCCTTGGACTATACGCGTTAAGTATGGTTTTAATAGCTTTATACACTCGCAATCGCTCTAAATCGGTTAAGGACTTTTTGCTTGCGGGCAAAAACGGACTAAACGGATGGATGAGCGCTTTTTCATACGGTACAACCTACTTTTCCGCCGTAATTTTTATCGGCTATGCGGGGAACTTCGGCAAACAGTTTGGCTTGGCTTCCGTTTGGATAGGCGTGGGCAACGCAATTATAGGCGCTCTTATTGCTTGGATGGTTTTAGCAAAAAGAACGAAAAATATGACGGCGCGCTTGCAGGCAAAAACAATGCCCGAATTTTTTGAAAAGCGTTACGGTAGCAAAAATTTAAAGCTTTTTAGCGCAATTATAATTTTCGTTTTCTTAATTCCCTATTCCGCATCCGTATATAACGGGCTTTCAAGCCTATTCGAAATTGTTTTCGGTATTCCCGGTTGGGTTATTATGGTAATTTTAGCCGTGCTTACGGCAATATATCTGTTTTTCGGCGGTTATTTTGGGGCTGCGCTATCCGACTTTATTCAAGGCATAATAATGCTTGTCGGCGTTATATTAATGGTTTTCTACTTTGTAAACCACCCCAGCGTAAATTGGGATTTATCTAATCTCGTAAATAATCCCGAGCTTAACTGGGTAACGGTGCAAAGCTCTAATACGGGGCTATACGGCAACACGGTTTCGTTAATGGCGTTAATCTTTTTAACCTCGTTCGGCGTGTTTGCCTTGCCTCAAACCATACATAAATATTACGCTGTAAGGGACAAAAAGGCAATAGTGCAAGGCACGATTGTTTCCACTATATTCGCCCTTATAATAGGCTTTTGCGCATACTTTACGGGCGCGCTTTCGGCGTTTTTCCCTCAATTCGCTTCCTTGCCCGCCGACCAAATAATTCCAAATATGTTAAGCTTAGTAATCCCTTCGGGGCTTATAGGTATAATTTCCGTTTTAATTTTATCGGCAAGCATGTCAACTCTGTCCTCCGTTTCGCTCGCTTCGGCGTCGGTGGTGGCGGTAGATATTTACAAGGGCAAAATCAACCCCGACGCATCCGATAAAAAAGTAAACTGGACTATGCGCATATTATGTATCGTATTCATACTTATTTCCGTGGTGTTGGCGCTTTTAAATCAAATTTATAACGTAACGGCAATAGCCTATTTAATGGGCTTAAGCTGGGGCACGCTTGCAGGGTGCTTTATGGGCCCCTTCGTTTTAGGATTATTTTCTAAAAAAATCACGGCTTCTGCGGTATGGGCGTCCATAATTAGTTGCTTAACTATAACGGTTGGGCTTATAATATTCTTCGGTTATCACAAAAACGGCTTTAATTGCTCCTTTGGCGAAGCTATACAAACGGGCGTGGGCTGTTCGCCTTTAATCGGCGTAATTTGTATGGTATTTTCCATGTTAATAACCGTTGTGGTAAGCGCTTTTACTAAAAAGCCTTCCGCCCAAGTTTTATACGAAAGCTTTGAAAAACCCATTGAAAACGAGATTAAATAAGGTGTGTTATGATTTGGTCTAAAGAAGAAACTTTATCACGCAAAGAAATAGAAGAAATTCAGCTTGAAAGGTTGCAAAAAACGGTTAAAACGGTGTATAATACCGTAGAGCCGTATCGCAAAAAAATGCAGGATGCGGGCGTTTTGCCGGAAGATATTAAATCGCTTGCAGATTTAAAAAAGCTTCCTTTCGTAACCAAGCAGGACTTGCGCGATAACTATCCCTTCGGGCTTTTTGCCGTACCAAAGGAAGAGCTTGTAAGAATACACGCTTCCTCCGGCACGACGGGCAAGCCCACCGTGGTAGGCTACACGCATGAGGATATGAAGGTTTGGACGGAGTGCGTTTCGCGTATAGCTTGCGCAGGCGGAGCAACTAAAAAGGACGTAGCGCAAATTTGCTTTGGCTACGGTATGTTTACGGGCGCTTTGGGGCTTCATTACGGGCTGGAAAATATGGGCGCAACCATAGTTCCCTCGTCTTCCGGTAATTCCGAAAAGCAAATAATGTATATGCAGGATTTCCAAACCTCAATATTAGTTGCAACTCCCTCGTACGCGTTGCGCCTTGCAGAGGTTGCGCAATCTATAGGCGTAAACCCTTCAACCGATTTAAGCGTAAAAATTGCGCTTGTAGGTAGCGAGCTTTTAACCGAAGCTATGCGTAAGGAAATGAACAAGGTTTGGGGCGAGCATGTGCTGGTAACCTCTAACTACGGTATGAGCGAGCTTATGGGCCCGGGTGTTTCGGGAGAGTGTGAATACCAAGACGGTATGCATATTAACGAGGACTTTTTTATTCCCGAAATAATCAATCCTCAAACGGGCGAGGTTTTACCCGAAGGGGAAAGAGGGGAGCTGGTTATAACCTGCATTAAAAAGCAAGGTCTGCCGTTAATTAGGTATAGGACGAAGGATATTACCGCGCTAACCTACGCTAAATGCAAATGCGGAAGAACCTTTTGCCGTATGGCAAACCCTATGGGACGCTCGGACGATATGTTAAAGGTAAGGGGCGTAAACGTCTTCCCCGGTCAAATAGAGGAAGTAATTTTAAGCGTTCCCGAGCTTGGCCCTCACTACGAAATTATAGTTGAAAGGGAAGGCTACACCGATAAGCTTACCGTAAGGGTAGAGCTTAACCACGCTACCGATACCTTTAAGGAATTAGAAAGAATAACGAGAGTAACTAAAAATAAACTTAAAACCGTGCTTGGCTTAGACGTCAAAATTTTATTGGAATCCCCCGACACCTTGCAAAGGTTTGAAGGTAAAGCAAAGCGCATTAGGGATTTAAGAGGAGTTTAATTATGAATAAAAAAATAATGCTCGGCAACGAGGCAATAGCAAGGGGCGCATACGAAGCAGGCGTAAAGGTTTCAAGCGCATACCCCGGTACTCCCAGTACTGAAATAAGCGAAATTTTAGCAAAATACGGCGAGGTTTACGCCGAGTGGGCACCCAACGAAAAGGTTGCCGTAGAGGTTGCTGCCGGCGCGGCAATAGCGGGGGTAAGAAGCCTTGCTTGTATGAAGCACGTTGGCTTAAACGTTGCAAGCGACCCTATCTACACCCTTGCATATACCGGAATTAACGGTGGTTTCGTGGTGGTTGTAGCCGACGACCCCGGTATTGCAAGCTCGCAAAACGAGCAGGATACGAGGATGATTGCAAGAAGCGCTCATCTTCCCGTTTTAGAGCCTTCTACTAGCCAAGAAGCAAAGGACTTTGTAAAATTCGGCTACGAGATAAGCGAAAAATACGATACTCCCGTAATTTTAAGAACGACTACCAAGCTTTCGCACTCGCAAAGCGTTGTGGAGATGCAGGATAGGGTTGTTCCCGAAGATAAAGCTTACGAACGCAACGTATCAAAATACGTAATGATGCCCGCAGGCGCAATAGGCAGGCACAAGGTAGTCGAGGCGAGGGATAATAAGCTTGCGGAAGACAGCTGCAATTTTGCCGTAAACAAGTGGGAAAAGGGGGATAATAAGCTTGGCTTTATAACCTCCGGTATAGCGTATCAATACGTTAAGGAGGTCTGCCCCGAAGCAAGCGTATTAAAGCTCGGTATGGTAAACCCCTTGCCTAAAAAGCTTATAGAAGAATTCGTATCCTCCGTAGAAGAGGTTATCGTTTTTGAAGAATTAGAGCCCGTTATAGAAGAACAGGTTAAAAGCTGGGGCTTAAAGGTAAAAGGCAAAGAGCTTTTTACAAAGCAGGGCGAATATAGCGCATCTATGCTAAAAAGCGCGTTGTTCGGCGCAACGGATTTACCTTACGAAAAGGCTGCCGTTCCCAACCGTCCTCCTATACTTTGTCCCGGTTGCCCTCACCGTAGCGTATTCTCCGTTTTAAACAAATTAAAAATTCACGCTTCGGGCGATATCGGCTGTTACACCTTGGGCGCAGTCGCTCCCTTAAACGTGCTCGATACCTGTATATGTATGGGCGCAAGCATTTCTGCATTGCACGGTATGGAAAAGGCAAAGGGTAAAGAATTCTTAAAAAATTGGGTAGCCGTTATAGGCGATTCAACCTTCTTACATACAGGCATAAATTCCCTAATCAATATGGTTTACAATAAGGCTACGGGCACGGTTATAATTTTAGATAACCGCACCACGGGCATGACGGGGCATCAGGAGCACGCCGCAACGGGCAAAACGCTTAAGGGCGAGCAAACCTACGCGATTAACTTTACAGAGCTTTGCAAGACGATTGGCGTTAAAAACGTTTACGAAATCGACGCATTTGACGTTAAGGGCTTAGAGCAAGCTATAAAGCAAAGCGCAAACGGAAACGAGCTTTGCGTAATAATTGCCAAAGCACCCTGCGCGCTTTTAAAAGGACAGGTATTCCCCTATAAATGTAAGGTGGATAAGGAAAGCTGTAAAAAATGCGGTATGTGCTTAAAAATAGGCTGTCCCGCAATTACTAAAATGGCAGACGGCACCGTGCAAATTAACCAAACTATGTGTAATGGATGCGGACTATGCCAAAGCTATTGCAAATTTGGCGCAATTAAAAAGGTGGAAATATAATATGAATATTATGGTTGTTGGCGTAGGTGGGCAAGGCACCTTGCTCACTAGCAGAATAATAGGATACGTTGCAATGCAAGCCGGGTACGAGGTTAAAATTTCCGAAGTTCACGGTATGGCGCAAAGGGGCGGTAGCGTGGTAACCTACGTTCGCTACGGTAAAAACGTTTACGAGCCCGTGGTAGAAGAAGGTCAAGCCGATATTTTAATTGCGTTTGAGCGTTTAGAAGCGTTGAGATATGCGCACTATTTAAAAAAGGACGGAAAAATCATAGTAAACGATTGCAGAATAGACCCTATGACCGTCGTAATCGGCGCGGCGCAATATCCAGAAAGCGTTATCGAAAATTTATCTTTAAACCACGTAGTATATTCTATTGACGGCGATAAAGCCGTTAGCGAATTAGGCAATCCTAAGGTCCTTAACACCGTAGTTTTGGGCTTGGCGGCAAAGCATATAGGATTTAGCCAAGAGGAGTGGATTGACGTCATATCAAAAACCGTCCCTCAAAAAACGATAGGAATTAACGTCGCTGCGTTTAAGAACGGCTATCAAAATAACTAAACCAAAACTATTAGAGGTATGAAAATGATTTGGAACGAAACAAAAGAGTGTATGTCAAGGGAGGAGATGACTAAGCTTCAAAGCAAAAGGCTTGTAAAGTTAGTCGACTACGTTTACCATAACGTCCCCTTCTACCGCAAAAAAATGCAGGCTTTGGGTATTATTCCCGCAGATATTAAAGGGATTGAAGATATTACTAAGCTTCCCTTTACCACCAAAGACGATTTAAGGGACAATTATCCCTTTGGGCTTTTTGCTAGACCTCATTCGGAAATAGTTCGTATTCACGCATCTTCAGGCACTACGGGCAAGGCGACGGTAGTAGGCTACACCCGATACGATTTAGAGGTGTGGGCAGAGTGCGTTGCGCGCTGTATGACTATGGCGGGCATAGGTCGCGACGATATAGTGCAGGTTGCATACGGCTACGGCTTATTTACCGGCGGGTTAGGTGCGCATAGCGGTGCAGAAAAAATAGGCGCAATGGTAGTGCCTATGAGTACGGGTAACTCTAAAAAACTAACCGATATGATGGTGGACTTCGGCGCAACGGCAATCGCGTGTACGCCTTCCTATTTATTACATATTTCCGAAGTGTTAGAAAACGGAGGAATGCTCGATAAAATTAAACTTAAATCGGCCATATGTGGGGCTGAACCTTGGACGGAGAAGATGCGCCAAGAGATTGAAGGTAAGTTAAATATTACCGCGCACGACATTTATGGCTTAAGCGAAATTATGGGCCCCGGCGTTGCTTGCGACTGTGAATATCACGAAGGCTTGCACGTTTGCGAGGATCATTTCTACCCCGAAATCGTAGATAGTAAAACGCTTGAACCCGTTGCCGAAGGCGAGCTTGGCGAGCTTGTGTTTACCACCTTAACCAAGGAAGGTATTCCCCTTATAAGATACAGAACCAAGGACTTAACCTCCATCACTCGCGACAAGTGTAAATGTGGCAGAACGAGCGCAAGAATTTCCCGCTTTAAGGGCAGGTCGGACGATATGCTAATTATTCGTGGCGTAAACGTATTCCCCAGCCAAGTAGAAGCAGCGCTTATCGACGTTGAAGAAGTAACGCCCCACTATATGATGATAGTTGATAGAGTAAATAATTTGGATCAGCTTGAAATTCAAGTGGAAGTGGACAGTAAATATTATACCGACGAAATTAAGGGTATAGAAAAATTGAATAAAAAAATCGAGCACGTAATTCAGCAGGCGCTTGGTATTAAGGCTAAAATAAAAATCGTAGAGCCTATGTCGTTAAAGCGTAGCGAAGGCAAAGCCGTTCACGTAATCGATAAGCGTAAATTAGTTTAAATTTTTTGATAAGGAGGTATTTTTATGTTTGCTAAACAGTTATCAGTTTTTTTAGAAAATAGACAAGGGCGTTTAGGAGAGGTTTTAACCGTTTTAAAGGAAAACGACGTTAATATTCTTTCTATAAGCCTTGCCGACACTACCGAATTCGGGCTTTTAAGATTGATGGTAAACGACCCTGAAAAGGGTAAGGAAAGGCTTAAGGAAAAGGGCTTTTCTACAATGCTTTCTAACGTTTTAATCGTCGCTTTACAGCATAAGGCAGGTAGCTTGCAAAAGGTTTTACAAATTATATCTGAAAACGGCGAAAACGTAGAATATATGTACGGCTTATCGGCTAACGGCGACGATGCTTCCGTGGTTTTAAAGGTTTCTAACGATAGTAAGGTAGAAAAGGTTTTAGCGGAAAACGGAGTAAAAACGCTTACGAACGAGCAGGTATCCGCCCTTTAATTTGTTACCTTTTAATTTATGTAAGGAATAAAATAATTATTTAAGGCAAAAATTTAAACCGTAATACTTTACGGTTTAAATTTGCATTATGGAGCAATTAGCTTTATGGTAATAGACTTTCACGCACACGCGTTCCCCGATAAAATCGCCGTTCCAACTATAAAAATGCTGGCTGAAAAAGGCGGTATTCCCGCATACTTAAACGGAACGCTACAAAATTTGCACCAAAGCATGCAACAAAACGGGATTAATATTTGCATTAATCTTCCCGTGGTTACTAAAATTGAGCAGTTTGATTCGATAAATAACTTTGCGATGCAAGTTAATAACGCTTATAAAGACGAGGAATATAAAATAATTTCCTTTGCAGGCATACATCCTGCGTGCCAAAATATTCCCGAAAAGATGCGCTTTATTAAAGATAGCGGTTTTTTAGGAATAAAGCTTCATCCCGACTACCAAGGTACCTTTTTTGATGACGATGGCTACTTTGAAATTTTAAAGCAGGCAAAGGATTTAGGCTTAATCGTTTCCGTCCACGCTGGTATAGACGGCGGATTTAAGGGGCTTCCAGTAAAATGTCCCCCTCAAATTGCTAAAAAGGTTATTAACAGGCTCGGTGGCTATGAAAAATTAATCCTTGCCCATATGGGTGGTAATCATATGGTAAAAGAGGTTAACGAGTATCTTGCCGGCGAAAAGGTTTTCTTTGATACGGGCTACGCGTTAAACGATAACGGACATACGGACCAAGAGATTATGGATACCATAAACGCGCACGGCGAGGATAAAATTTTGTTTGCAACCGATAGTCCTTGGGGGGATATGCGCCAAAATTTAGCACGCTTAAACTCGTTAAATCTTTCAACGGAAGCAAAAAATAAAATACTTTATAAAAACGCTGAAAAATTATTAAATATTTAACAAAAATTCCTGTGGTAACTCCACGGGAATTTTTGAATTTTGCACGATATTATAACAAAAATCTAAATATTTGAACGATATTCAACATAAATATTTTGCACTAAATTATTTTCGCTTTGCCCTTGTATTTTTTTTAGCTTTGTGGTACAATAAACGGGAAGGCAATCGCATTACAAATCAAAAGGCAACCGCTTTATAAAAACAAAGACACCGCCTTATAAATCAAAAAGGCAATCGAAAAAAATTTACGAGAGAAGAATATGTACTACAAGCACGACCTTAATTACACATACCCCGAGCGTAGCGACGAGCATATGCTTGAGCTCAAACGCACTCGCGAGCTTACGCTTGACGAAAATTACGAATATATGCCCAAGGGCGTTTGGTTCAAAATTAAGCGCGCCTTAGTTGCAACGCTACTTAATTTAATAGTTTTTCCCATAATGCACCTAACTCACGGCTTAAAAATTTACGGGCGTGAAAATTTAAAAAAGCATAAAAAGGAGCTTAAAAACGGAGCGATAACTATTTCTAACCACGTTTTTATGTGGGACTATCTTTGCGTGTTAAAGGCAATTCGCCCTCACATAAGCTATTTCCCTGCGTGGAAGCCTAACTTTGAAAGTGGCTTTCAATCGTTTATGCGAATAGTTGGCGGAATCCCTATTCCCGAAGGCGACTATAAATCAATTAAGGCGTTTAAAAAGGGGATGGACGAGGTGCTTGAAAGCGGTAATTGGCTACACGTTTTCCCCGAAGGCTCGCTTTGGTATTTTTATCCTGATATCCGTCCGCTCAAGCTTGCGGCGTTTAATTACGCCGTTAAGTACGATAAGCCTTTAATTCCTATTTCTATGTCCTTCCGTCCGCGCACGGGGTTTAGAAAAATTTTCGGAAAAGGACCCTTCGTTGATTTGCATATAGCAGAGCCGTTGTATGCAGATAAATCCTTGCCCTGTCGCGAGGCGGCTAAAGACCTTCGTAAAAGGGCGTACGCCATTATGCAACAAATGAACGGGATTTTCCCAGGGGATGAAAACTACAACGAGGAACACGACTTCGAAAACTATAAAAAAACAATGTAAAATTATTTTAAAAAACAGTTTAGTTGGGGCATACTACGGCACTAATTTAAAAAATAACGCAAAATTTAGGCTCTTTTTACAAAATTATTTTGCCTATCTAATTCGTTTTATAGCCCGCGTTGCCGTCCGTCTAAAATTTATTAAAATTATTTTTATAAAAGGTATTGATTTTTATATAATTGTCTATTATAATGGCTTTAATAAAACGGCAAAGCTTTTGTCTTTATATTAACTAAAATTTTTGGAGGAAACAAATGAAAAACACCAACCTTATTTACGGCGTTAGCGATAAGCCCGGTATTTGGAAAACGATTGTATTCGCCTTTCAGCAGGTTTTAGCAATCCTTGCAGCAACTATCGTAGTGCCCGTAATAATCAACACCAGTGATGCAGGCGTTGCAGCGGGCGCCGCTATGTCCCAGTCGGCAGCGTTAGTCGGCGCAGGCTTAGGAACCTTGGTATATTTAATATTTACCAAATTTAAAAGCCCCGTATTTTTAGGCTCTTCCTTTGCGTTCATAGGCTCTATGTGCGCGGCCTTTGGCGGTGCAGGCGCGTATCTTTCCGCAGGTTATCTCGGCTTAATTTTAGGCGCGGCTTTCGCGGGACTTGTATATGTAATTATTGCAGCCGTGGTTAAGTTCGTAGGGGTTGGTTGGCTCGATAAAATAATGCCTGCTTCAGTAGTAGGTCCTACCGTTGCAGTAATCGGACTTTCTCTTTCCGGCAACGCCGTTGGCGACTTGTTTAAAGGCGGCGTGCTCGACGCAGCTGGCGCGTCTGTTGCATCACCCTTCGTCGCTTTACTTTGCGGTTTAGTAACCTTGGCAACGGTTATAATTTGCTCTGTTTACGGCAAAAAAATGCTTAAAATGATTCCTTTTATTTTAGGTATTTTAGCAGGTTATATCGTAGCGGCAATCTTCACCGTAATCGGAATAGTAGCAGAAGTACCCGAATTGCAGGTTATCAACTTCGGCTTATTTGCAAATATGCAATGGTTGCCTGAATTTACTTTCGTTAAGGCGTTCGAAGGCCTTGGAAGCGTTGCAGATTTTAATTGGGGCGCATATATAGTCACTTTAATCGTTGCTTACGTTCCCGTGGCGTTCGTTGTTTTCGCAGAGCATATTGCAGACCATAAAAACATTTCTTCCATAATCGGCACCGACCTTACCAAGGACCCCGGTCTTCATAGAACGCTTATGGGTGACGGTATAGGCTCTATGGTCGGCGCAATTTTCGGCGGTTGCCCTAACACCACTTACGGCGAATCCGTAGGCTGCGTGGCAATTTCCGGCAACGCTTCTATCGTAACTATTTTTACTGCGGCAATAATTTGTATTATTTCTGCGTTCGTTGCACCCTTCGTAACCTTCCTTTCCACCATACCCTCTTGCGTAATGGGTGGCGTTTGCGTGGCTCTTTACGGCTTTATAGCTGTTTCCGGCTTAAAGATGCTTCAAAAGGTAGACTTAAACGAAAACCGCAACCTTTTCACAGTATCTGCAATTTTAATAGCAGGCGTAGGCGGTATGGTTATTAATATCGGTGCGGTAACTATAACCTCAGTTGCGTGCGCGCTTATTCTCGGCATATTAGTTAACCTTTTAACCTCTAAGGCTGCAAAAAACGAAGAAGAATCCAACGACGAAAATAATTAAATAAGGAAATTTTTATGAAAACTTACGATAACGTTCATATTTTAGATCACCCCCTAATAAGGCATAAGCTTGCCATTATTAGAAATAAAGATACCGATACCAAGCAGTTCCGCGATATAATTAAAGAGTTAGCTATGCTTATGGCGTACGAAAGCTTTAAGGATATCCCCACGCAAGAGGTGGAGGTAGAAACTCCTTTAGAGGTTACCAAGCAAACCGTCATTAAAGAAAATTCCGTGGCAATAGTCCCTATCCTTCGCGCAGGGCTTGGCATGGTAGACGGCGTTTTGGCGCTTTTCCCCGCAGCAAAAATCGGGCATATCGGCTTATGCCGTAATGAAGAAACCTTAGAGCCCGAAGAATATTATTGCAAGCTTCCCACCAATATTGAAGAAAAGGTGGTAATGGTAATCGACCCTATGCTTGCAACGGGCGGTAGCGCTTGCGACGCAATTAATATGCTTAAAAAGCGTGGCTGTAAAAAAATTAAGCTTTTATCTATTATCGCTGCGCCGGAAGGGGTTAAGGTAGTTGCCGAAAATCACCCCGATGTAGAGGTTTATATTTCAACCTTAGATAGATGCCTTAACGAGCACGGTTATATTTTGCCTGGCTTAGGCGACGCTGGCGACAGAATTTTTGGCACTAAATAACAAAAACCAAGGTGACTTAAAAATCTTTTCTAAACTCGTAAAATTAAAAGAAGTAGTGTTTGCTTTAAACACTACTTCTTTTTTTATAATATAACGACAAAAACGAAATTTACTTTTTTATCACTTTTTTGCACCAAGTGCGCTTGTTGCATTTGGGGCACTTTAGGTAACGGGTAGTTCCCATGTGCATCGCATTAAGTGCCTGCGTATAGGTA
>SVIM01000033.1 GCA_015069485.1 Clostridiales bacterium
CTCTATTCTCATTCCAATAACGCTCCCGGGCTCTGCGTAAGAGGTACTTTGAATAACGATTTCAAACTTACCGCGCTGAACGGTAATTTCGTAGTGCACGCCTTTAAATACGGTAGAAATTACTTTACCGCTAAACTGACCTTCGTCAGGCGCGCAAATTTTAATATCCTCGGGGCGAACGACAACGTCAACTAATTGATTTACTTCGTAATCGTCCAAGCAGTCGAAGGTAGTGCCGCAGAATTTAACCTTAAGCTTATTTACCACCGTGCCGTTAAAGATGTTGCTTTCGCCGATAAAGTCTGCAACGAAGGTGTTTACAGGCTCGTTATAAATATCGGTGGGAGTACCTACCTGCTGAATTTCACCGTCGTTAATAACTACGACCTTGTCCGACATAGTAAGCGCTTCTTCTTGGTCGTGAGTAACGTAAATAAAGGTTATGCCAAGCTTATTGTGCATATTTTTAAGCTCTATTTGCATTTCCTTTCTCATTTTAAGGTCAAGCGCGCCCAAAGGCTCGTCCAATAAAAGAATTTCGGGCTCGTTAACTATAGCTCTTGCAATAGCAATACGCTGTTGCTGTCCGCCGGAAAGGGTGGAAACGCTTCTCTTTTCAAACCCGCTCAAATCAACTATATCTAAAGCGCGTTTAACCTTTTTATCAATTTCCGCCTTAGAAAGCTTTTGCTTTTTAACGTATTCCTTGCCCTTATCGTTTCTGTATTTAGTTTCTATGCGTTTAAGCTTTAAGCCAAAGGCTATATTTTCGTAAACGTTAAGGTGGGGGAATAGGGCGTAGCGCTGAAACACCGTATTTACGGGGCGCTTGTTAGGGGGCAAATTGCTTATATCCTTGCCGTTTAACAAAATTTGTCCGGAAGTAGGTAACTCAAAGCCGGCAATCATTCTAAGCGTGGTGGTTTTACCACAGCCTGAAGGGCCTAAAAAGGTAACGAATTCTCCCTTTTTTACGGTTAGGTTAAATTTTTCAACGACGCTTACGTCGTCAAAGCTTTTACAAACGTCAATAAGTTCAATAATATTTTCTTTTACGCTCATATTCGTTCTCCTTAAAAATTAGGTGGCGTGGAAATCCAAATAAATTTTGCCGTGCTTTTTCCCACGTTAAGTATATTGTGCGGCGTATTTGCCGTATAATAAAAAGTTTCGCCCTTTTTGCAAACATGCTTTTTCTTTCCAAGCTCTATGCAAATTTTGCCTTCTAAAACGTATCCAAACTCTTCGCCCTCGTGCGGGAAGTCAAAGGGGGTGGAAGCGCCTTGCTCAAGCTCGACCATAACGGGCTCCATTTCGTTTTTTTGCGCGTTGGGAATAATCCACTTTAAAAGCATACCGTTTTCTTGCTTTTCAATAAAGTCAGAAACGGAAAAAACTATTCTCTCTTCACTTTCCTTGGCAAAAAATTCCGATAAATCCGTGCCTAGCGCGTACAAAATATCACGCAAGGTAGAAATGGAGGGAGAGGTTATATCGTTTTCAAGCTGCGATATATACCCTTTGGTAAGCTCACATCTATCAGCAAGCTCGCTCTGCGATAAATTAAGCTGCAATCGCAGCCTTTTTATTTTACTGCCAATCTCCATAATATCTCCTATATTAAACAAAAAGTTTACGCAAATTAAACGGTTAACAAATTTAAACAAAAAGTTTAGCAAAAGTAAACTCGGTAATAAGAATTATATAAAAACGCGTGCGTAGTGTCAATTATTTTTTAATAATTTTTCTTTTCACTTAATTTTCACATTTTAACATATCGTTTGTTAAAATTTTTCAATACAAAAAAATATAATATTATTAATAATGAAATAGAAAAAAGCTATAATTTTATTGCGTTTAAGCCAAAAAAAATAACCGTAGCAAACGGCTATGTTAGCTACGGTAAAGCAAGTAAAACGCATTAAAATAAACCCTTTTGCAAAAGGGGGGATTTTGCTTTATTTTATTTATGAATATTAAGCAACGAAAAAAAGACGGGCAGTTTTGCCCGTCGCAATTTTTACGATTTTAAATTTACGCCATTGCGTTTAATTTTTTAGCAAGACCAGACTTCTTGTTAGCTGCGGTGTTCTTTTTAATAACGCCCTTAGCTGCTGCTCCGTCGATAATAGAGCAAGTTTCGGGGAATCTTGCAGTAGCTGCAGCCTTGTCGCCGCTTTCAACTAAAGCTAAGAACTTTTTAACTTCGTTTCTCATTCTAGATCTAACAGCCTTGTTTTGAGCAGTTTTCTTTTCGGTTACAAGTATGCGTTTTTCAGCAGATTTAATATTTGCCACTTTTTATATCTCTCCTTTGAGTGTTTTCTACATTAAATTTCTTGAATATCTTATCACAAAAAAAATAAAAAGTAAACTGTTTTTTTGCTCGTTTTAAAATTTTTTAATATATTTTTACGGCAAAAAATATTAATAATTATATGCCTACAATAAATATGTTCGATAACTGCCTAGTTACACCCTTTAAAAACCCACTTATTTGCATTTTCGATAGCGGAGTAGGGGGGCTTAATTTATTAAAGATATGCGCGAAAAAATTAACTAATTACGATTTTTGCTATTTTGCCGATAATTTTTCTGTTCCCTACGGAAATTTACGCGAGGAGGAAGTGTTCGTTTTAGTTAATCAAAAATTTAAAATTATGCAAGCGTTAGGCTGTAGGGCTGCGGTAATTGCATGTAATACTGCAACCGCCGTATGTGTTGAAAAATTGCGCAAAATTTATTCTTTCCCTATTATAGGAATACAACCCGCTTTAAAGCAAGCCTATCTTCGCGGTAAAAAATATACCGTATGGGCAACCAACGCAACGGTAAATTCCCCTTCGTTTAAATCTCTTTTTTCCAAGTATTTTATTCAGGGAAGTAAGGTCGTCGCGTTGCCGGATTTGGCTAGCGAAATCGAAAAAAACATATTCAATTTGCAAAGTCTAAACGCCTCTCAGCTTTTGCAAACGGTTGAAGGTGAATCGCTGGTTTTAGGCTGCACGCACTATTCGTATTTACTGCCGTTTTTAAAAATTGGGGCAAATTTCTCCATTTTTGACGGAATAGTAGGGACGGCTGACCACCTTTGTACAATTTTAGGGAGAACTGACCACTTTTCAAATTTTAAGCAAAAAATAACCTTTTTATTTGGTGATATAAGCAAAAATAAGGGTGTTTATGATAAGCTTATCAAAAACCAACTTTAAAATTCTTGTGTTGCGCTCCTTTTTTTATAAAAAAATTTTTAATTTTGGGCATTTTTTTTCAAAAAGTGGTTGACAGTGGTCAAAATGTATGGTATCATATTGTCAACGATAAAAAAGGGTGTAGGAGTCTATGTTTTTCTTCACGGGTGAATACAATCACCAACTCGACGGTAAAAACAGAATAAGAATTCCCGCTAAGCTTAAAAAGGAGCTTGGCGACCGTTACTTTTTCGCAAAGGGAACGGACGGTTGCATCTTTGTTTTTCACGAAGAAACCGTAAACGCTTTGCTTGAAGAAATTTCGCAAATTAAAATATCTGACGAAGAAAAGCAAAAGGGTGCAAGAAAGTTTTCAAAATCAATAATTCTTGCCGAAGAAGATTCGCAAGGAAGAGTAACACTTCCCGGAAACTTAAAAAAGTTTGCTAAAATCGAAAAGGATATAAAAATTTGCGGTAGCGGTAAAAGAATAGAAATTTGGGCTAAATCCGTTTACGACGAATACTTTGGCGACGAAGACGACGACGCTTCGTACGACGAAAATATCAAAGCGTTGGGTATTTAATTATGGGCTTTTCGCATATTCCCGTTATGCTTGAAGAGTGCATAAAAGGGCTTAACCTAAAGGACGGTGGAATTTATTTCGACGGAACGATTGGAGGCGCAGGTCATTCGTACCAAATCTTAAAGCAAAGCGCCCCTACCGGAAGGTTAATTGCAACCGACCTAGACGATAACGCAATAGCCGCCGCAACCGAAAGATTAAAGCAGTTCGAAGGTCGTTTTAAAATATACAAATCTAACTACAAAAACTTCGAACAGGTTTTAATGCAAGAGGGTGTGGACGGGCTCGACGGAGTAATGCTCGATTTTGGCGTATCCAGCCACCAGTTAGACGAAGAATCTCGCGGGTTCTCGTATATGAAGCCAAACGCCCCTCTTGATATGAGGATGGACGCAACGGCGCCACTTACCGCGGAAAATATAGTTAACGAATACTCACAGCAAGAAATTGCAAAAATTTTAAAAATATACGGCGAAGAAAAATTTGCCGCGCAAATAGCGGCGAGCATAGTTAAAGCAAGAAGTAACCAACCCATTACCACTTGCGGTCAGCTCGTTGATATTATCGAAAGCACTATCCCTAAAAAGTTCCAACAAAACGGCCCTTGCTCTCGCAAAAGCTTCCAAGCTATAAGAATAGCGGTGAACGGAGAGCTAGACGGACTTTACGACTGTGTTATAGGCTTAACCCGTAAGCTTAAAAAGGGGGGAAGAATTGCAATATTAACCTTCCACTCACTTGAAGACAGAATAGTAAAGCAAGCCTTTAAGGAGCTTGAAACCGACTGCATATGCAATAAAAATTTACCCGTATGCGTATGCGGAAAGAAAAAGGAGATAGAAATTATAACCAAAAAGCCCGTCGTGGCTACCGTGCACGAAATGGCAATCAACTCACGTTCTAAGTGCGCAAAGCTTAGAATAGCAGAAAAAATATAAGACTTAAATTGCGATAAGGAGTAAGGGATAATGGCAGTCGCAACCCCCGTTTTAGAAAAGAGAATAAATACGGTAATGCCCGAAGTTGAAAAGGCGTATTCCGTTTCAAGCTTTGAACAAGACGCGATACACAACGCTAATATAAAAGATAACTTTGCAAGACTTATGAACCCTCAAAACAAGGCGGCAGACGCTTTGGGTAGGGTACAGCAAGCACAGCAGTCAGTACAACCCGCAGCACCCTCTGCGGTGTCTTCTAGTGCAAATATTATATATTCCGCACAGCCTATTATAAACGCTCAGCCCGCAGTCGCTCCTCAGCCTCAAATCGTGGCTCAGCCCGCAGTAAGCAATTCTCCTTATCTCGTAAAGGATGCAAGGGCAGACGCGGCAATCTTCCGCGCTGATAGCGAAATTAACAGGGCCCGCAACGCAACGCCCATTATACCTAGCGCGCAGGTTGTGGATTATACCGAAGAAGAAGAGGACGAAAATTTACGCCCTACGGCAACTACTATCCAATACAAAACAGCCGAAAAAACCTTAAAGGAAGTAAGGGTAGAAAACACTTCTAACAGTCTTTCTAAAAAGGAAAAAGTAATAATCGGTACTTTTGTAGGAATAGTGGTAATGCTTTTCGCATTAATTATAATAAACGCCGCAATTATATCCAGCTTAACCGCCGATTTAAGCAACTTAAACAACTCTTTAGCTACGCTTCAAAGCACTGCAGCGCAGGTTCAAGAGCAGGTTGAAGAAGCTTCAAATCCCGCTAACGTATACGAATACGCTATGCAAAACGGTATGGTTTGGGACGGCGGCAACGATTAATCGTTTAAAAAGAGGTTAAAAAATTAATAATTCAACGTTTTCCGTAACTGTTTTACAAAAGAGGTTATTGTCATTGAGTGTGGCAATAACCTTTTTGTTTTTACTTATTTTTGCCCGTTTTTTTTACGTTCAGGTAATTTGGGGGAAGGATTTAATTTATAAGGCAACCGACCAATGGAACAGGGAAATTCCCATCATAGCAAGGCGTGGAAAAATAACTGATACGAACGGCAAAATACTTGCCGATAATTCTCTTTCGTACAGCGTTTTCGTTCGCTCTGCGGCGGTTGTGGAAAAGCAAAAAACGGCGCAAATTCTTTCGCAAATTCTTTCCTTAAACTACGAAGATTTGTATAAAAGATTAACTTCGTCAAGGGTATCGGAAATAACGGTAGCACGGCAGGTTGATAAATCTCGTATAGAATTGCTCACGGCGCAAAATCTTTTAGGCGTATATTTTGCGGAGGATAACTCCAGAAGCTACGCCTACAACGATATTTTATGCCAAGTTTTGGGGTTTACTTCATCAGACGGCAGCGGCGTTGCCGGCATAGAAAAATATTATAACGGAATTTTAAAGGGCACGGACGGGGAAATAGATTACTCTACCGACATTATCGGTGCTGAAAGGGAAAACGCAACCGTAATATACAAGCCTGCGCAGGCGGGGAACGAAATAAGGCTTACTATCGATATAAATATTCAGCTTGCAGTAGAAGACGCTATGCGCTCCGCCTATAAAAGTAGCAATGCAAAAGCCGTATCTTGTATAGTGCTAAACCCACAAAATTTCGATATTTTAGCAATGGTAAACTATCCTTCCTACAATTTAAACGATATTCCAAGGCAGGATACCGACCTTTTAAATAAGCTTACCAGAAACGGTTTAGTTAGCGATATTTACGAGCCCGGCTCAACCTTTAAAATAATAACGGCGGCGGCAAACGTGGAAGAATATTTGCAAGGCAATAAAAAGGCGTTTTCACAGTCGTATATATATAACGGCAGTCGCACTCGCTCCGTCGATTCAACTACTATAAAATGTTGGTCGACGCACGCAAACGGCAAGCACTCTAACCAAACGCTTGCAGATGCGTTAAACAACAGTTGTAACCCCTGTTTTACCGATATTGCCCTTTCTTTAGGCAACCAAACCTTCTATAAATACTTGTCCGCCTTTGGATTTGGCAACGTAACGGGCTTGGATTTTTCCGGCGAAGCGATAGGTATGCTCGTTCCGCAAACGGCTATAAGAGATTGCGACTTGGCGCGCATCGGCTTTGGGCAATCCGTTGCGGTAACGGGTATTCAGCTTGCTTGCGCTTCCGCCGCAGCAGTAAACGGTGGAAATTACTACGCCCCCAGGCTGTTAAAAAGCATAGTTTCGCCAAACGGCAAGGTAATAAGCCAAAACGAGCCGATCCTTAAAAACAAGGTCATATCGGAAAAGGCTTCTAAAATCGTAGCCGAAATGCTTGAAGGGGTAGTAACGGAGGGCAGCGGTAAAAAAGCGTATATTGAAGGCTTTAGGGTAGGCGGAAAAACGGGCACGGCGCAAAAATTTGAAAACGGAAAATTAGCGCAGGGAAAATACGTATCCTCCTTCGTTGGCTTTTTTCCTGCAAATAATCCCGAATATTTGGCGCTTATAATCGTTGACGAGCCACAGGGCACTTATTACGGTAGCGCAGTTGCCGCGCCCGTCGCAAAAGAAATTTTTGAAGATATAATAAAAATTAAAAATATAAAACTTAACGAGTGAGGAAAATTTTATGTTATTAGCAAAGCTTTTGCAATATTTACCCTACGAAGAAGTTATAGGAGATACAAATGTAGAAATTTTAGGCTTATGTGCAAACAGTAAAACGGTGCAAAAGGGCGAGCTTTTTTTCTGCTATAAGGGTGAAAGCGTCGATTCGCACGCATATTTAAGCCAAGCCGCATCCTTTGGGGCGATAGCTTGCGTATGCGAGGTCGCCGATAAAAGCGTAGATATCGTGCAAATCGTTGTAAAGGACGGCAGAAAAGCAATGGCGCAATTTGCAAGGGCTTTTTACGGCTTTCCCGATAAAAGCTTAAAGCTTATAGCAATAACGGGCACTAACGGTAAAACAACTACTTCTTATATGCTCGACTCAATTTTTAAGGCGGCAGGTAAAAGCACGGCGATTATAGGAACGCTGGGAATAACTTATTCAGGTAAATTTATTTCCCCCGAGCTAACCACTCCCGATCCGATTTTTTTATACAAGGCGTTTGCCGATATGCGCGAGTGCGGAGTGGAATTCGTTTTTATGGAGGTTTCAGCGCACGCTATCTACTTTAAAAAAATAGAGGGCTTAACTTTCGAGGTTGCAATTTATACTAATTGCACTCAAGACCATTTAGATTTTTTTAAAAATATGCAAGCTTATTTCGAGTGTAAAAAATCGTTGTTCACAACGGGCGTTTGTAAAAAAACGGTAATAAATTCAGACGATAAGTTTGGGCTTTCAATAATAAAAGAAGCAAAGGATGCAATAACCTACGGGCTTAAAAACCCTGCCGACGTTTTTGCCGTAAATATTTTAGAAAGGGTAACGGGGACCTCCTTTTTAGTAAACGCCTTCGACGGGCTTTACGATATTTCCTTGCGCTTGCCTGCAATTCATAACGTTTATAACGCAATGGCGGCAATTTCTTGCGCCTGTCTATTACAAATTCCGCTTTCCGTATGCGCAAAGGGGCTTTACAATTTAAAAAAGGTTGCAGGTAGGTTAGAAAGGGTGGCAGGCTATAATAACGCCGATATCTTCGTCGATTTTGCTCACACCCCCGACGGCTTGGAAAAATCGTTGCAGGCATTAAAAAAATTGTGTAAAGGTAAGTTATACTGTCTTTTCGGCTGTGGCGGTAACCGCGATAAAACTAAAAGGCCGCAAATGGGGGAAATTGCCACCAAATACGCCGATTTTTGCATAATAACCTCCGATAACCCCCGATACGAAGATCCTTACGATATTATTTTTGATATAGAAAAGGGAATAAGAGGAAGCAAAAAATACGTAACTATTACCGACAGAGAAACTGCCACCGAATATGCCTTAAAGCTTTTAGATAAGGGCGATATTTTGCTCGTTGCGGGCAAAGGCGGCGAAAATTATCAAGAGATTATGGGTATAAAACACGCCTATAACGACAATACGATAATAAAAAATCTTATAAGTTAAAGCAATGAACGAATTACTTATTTCCGTGCTGGCGGCGTTTATAACGTCGCTTGCGCTATGTTTAATAATTTTGCCACTTTTAAAAAAATTAAAGGCAGGTCAATACGTTTTAGGCTACGTAAAGGAGCACGCCTTTAAAAACGGCACGCCGACTATGGGTGGACTTGCCTTTATCGTAGCGTCAACTGTAATAACGCTAATTTTTTGCGGTGTTAATAACGGAGCGATTAACCTTACGCTCGCAATAACCTGCGCTTTTGGTGGCGTTGGCTTTTTAGATGATTTTTTAAAAATTTATCGCAAAAATAACGGTGGCTTAAAGCCGTATCAAAAAATAATTTTTCAACTTGCAATTTCTTTAATAGCCGCGCTATATTGCTATTTTTCGGGCAAAACGCACCTTTTTATACCCTTTTCCTACGGGCTTAGCGTAAATTTGGGCTATTTTATAATTCCGCTAGTGATTTTTGCCTTTTTGGCAACGGTAAATTGCGTAAATCTTACCGACGGTTTAGACGGGCTCGCCTCTTCAAGCAGTATAATATACCTTATATTTTTTGCGCTAATTTGCTTTTATCAAGGCGGTGAATTTTATTTGCCGTGCGCCATACTGTGCGCGTCGCTTTGCGCGTTTTTAATATTTAACACCAATAAGGCGTCCGTGTTTATGGGCGATACGGGCTCGCTTGCGCTCGGCGGTTTTATTGCGTGCGTTTCCGCCTTTTCGGGCAATACGCTTTTAATTCCCTTTTTGGGCGTAACCTTCGTAATTTCGGGAATATCCGTCATAGTTCAGGTAATATACTATAAGCAGACGGGCAAGCGTATTTTTTTAATGGCGCCGTATCACCATCACCTACAAAAAAAAGGGTTAAGCGAAGCTAAAATTTCTTATATATACGCTATTTTAACTGCCTTTGTCGGTGTAATTTTATTAATTTTTTCGTGAGGGGAAAATGTATTTTATAAATCAAAAATTTTTGGTTGCGGGTATGTCTAAATCGGGCGAAGCAAGCGCAAGCTTTCTTCTTAAAAGGGGGGCAGAGGTTTTCGTTTACGACGATTTAATATCCGACAGCGTTTCCGCCGTAATGCAACGCTTGGAGGATAGGGGCGCAAAAAGGGTTTTTGTCGAAGAGCTACAGTCTGCTATAGATAATTGCGATATTTTAGTAATAAGTCCGGGTATCCCTATCGATAACCCTTTACCGGTAGCCTTTCGCAAGCAAGGCAAGGTTATTTTGGGGGAAGAGGAATTAGGCGCTTTATATTTAAGGGCAACCGCCGTAGCGGTAACTGGCACTAACGGCAAAACCACAACCGTTTCAATGATAGGCGAGGTTTTAAATAAAGCGGGCAAAAAAGCGGTAACCTGCGGAAATATAGGCAACCCGTTGGTAGGCGAAGTAGAAGATTTGGGCTTTGACGATTACGCCGTTATAGAAATATCATCCTTTCAGCTGGAAACCTTAATAAATCTTCGCCCCCATATCGCCGTAATTTGCAATATTGCAGAAGACCATTTAAACCGTCACTACAATATGGAAAATTACGTCTATTTAAAGGGTAGGTTAATTCGTAATCTGCGCGAAAGCGAGTATGCCGTACTAAATTACGACGACGAAACCGTGCGTAATTTATCTTCGTCAACACGGGCAAAAATAGTATATTTTTCCATATCGCAAAAAACTAACGGCGCGTATTTAAGCGAAGGCTTTATATGCTTTGGCGAAAGTAAAATTATGGCAGTAGACGATTTGCCCGTAAAGGGAATACATAATATTTACAACGCCCTTGCCACCGTAACCGTAGCAAAGCTTCTGTCCGTAAAGGACGAGGATATAAAGGATGCGCTAACCGACTTTAAGGGTGTAAAGCACCGTATGCAAACAGTAGGCGAGGTTAACGGCGTAACCTTTATTGACGATAGTAAGGCAACTAATATCGACGCAACGGTAAAGGCGGTAGAAAGCATGACCTCACCAACCGTTTTACTTTTAGGCGGTAAGGATAAAGGGGAAAACTACGCCACGCTTTTTGAAAAGCTAAAGCAAAGCCGAGTCGTGCACGCCGTTTTATACGGAGAAAACCGTTTTAAGCTTTTATATTCTGCAACGGAAAGCGACTTCTTTTCCATTTCCTTTTGTGCAGAATTTAATACTGCCGTAAAGCTCGCTTACTATATCGCAAAGCAAAACCAAACGGTTTTGTTAAGCCCTGCAAGCTCAAGCTTTGATAAATTTGCAAACTACGAGGAGCGTGGTGACGCCTTCGTGTCTTTAGTGGAAAAATTAAATGAATATTAATAAAAACAGAAGAGCGGGAGATATCCCGCTTTTAATTTGCGTAATTTTTTTGGCGGTATTCGGTTGCGTAATGATATATTCCGCCAGCTCGTACGTAGGCAAAGTGCAGTTTAAGGACGAATTTTATTTTGTAAAAAAACAACTTATAGGCGTAGTTATAGGCGTTGTCGCAATGGTGGGTTGCTGCTTTTTGCCATATCAAAAATTAAAAAAATGCAGTATCCCTTCCGTAATAATTTCCGTAATTTTATTGTTGTTGGTATTTGTACCGGGCGTAGGGGTTACGAATTACGGCGCGACAAGGTGGATAGGCTTCGGCTCGTTTACGCTACAACCCTCCGAGGTAGCAAAATACGCCTTTGCTTTATTTTCGGCGGCGTACTTTTCAAAAAACTACCAAAAGGTAAAAACGGTTAGGGGCGTTTTACCCGTGTTGGCGGTTGGCGCAATCTTTTGCGCTTTAATTATAATCGAGCCGAATATGTCTATAACTATGTGCGTTGGGCTTTTAATGCTAGGCGTAATTTTCCTTTCGGGCACTAACCTAAAAACCTTTGCAATAATATTAATTCCCTTCGCCTTGGCAGTTCCCGTTTTAATTATTTTAGAGCCTTATAGGCTTCAGCGTTTAAGCGCTTTTATAAATCCATGGGCTTCGCCAAAGGGGGAAGGCTACCAGCTAATTCAATCCTTGTATGCGTTGGGCAACGGTGGCTTTTTTGGCGTAGGGCTCTTTAATTCTACTCAAAAATATAGGTTTTTACCCTTTGCCGAAAGCGATTTTATACTTTCCATTATCGGCGAAGAGTTGGGCTTTTTGGGTTTAGCTTTGTTTTTTTGCTGTTGTTGCTTTATAATTTTTAGGGGCATTAAAATTGCAAAAGGCTGTAAAAACAGGTTTGGCTATTTACTTGCGGTGGGTATAACAATGGTTTACGGCATACAGGTCGCAATAAACGCCTTGGTGGTAAGCGGTGCTATTCCGCCAACGGGCTTGCCCTTGCCGCTTATAAGTAGCGGTAACACCTCGTTAATTATTACTATGGCGTCTATGGGCGTTTTGTATAGCGTTTCAAAAAGCCCATAATTAAATTGATGCGCGCCTTTCCTAAAATTAACAAATTGCGCGCCTTATAGAATATAATAATAGTAATTTTACATAGCCAAAAACTTATTTGGCGCTCGGAGTGAATAATGGATAAATACGTTATAAACGGAGGAAATAAACTTTACGGAAGGGTAAAAATTCAGTCGGCAAAAAATTCCGTTTTGCCAATTCTCGCAGCGACCGTTTTAACCGACGAGAGTGTTAAAATTTTAAACGTTCCGCAAATCTCCGACGTTAAGAATATGGTAAAAATTTTAAACTGCTTGGGTTGCGTTGCTCAATACGAAAATCACGATATAGTTATAAACAGCGCAAACGCAACCAGCTATGAAATACCAAGCGCCCTTGCGCACGAGCTGCGCTCGTCCGTGTTTTTGTTAGGGTCTGTAATTTCAAGGTTTAAAAGGGCAAAAATAGCCTACCCGGGCGGTTGCGATATAGGGCTTCGCCCCGTAGATTTGCACCTTTCCGGTTTAAAGCGTTTAGGCGTTAACATAGTAGAAAATAACGGCTACATATTATGTGATGCCGAAAGGCTTATAGGCAACGAAATAATGCTTGACTGTCCAAGCGTGGGGGCAACCGAAAATATTATGCTCGCTGCAGTTAAGGCAGAGGGTACTACCGTAATTAAAAACGCCGCAAGAGAACCGGAGATTGAAGATTTGCAAAATTTTTTAAACCTTTTAGGCGCAAAAATTTGCGGTGCAGGTAGCGGAACTATATTAATCGAAGGCGTTAAAAAGCTTAGCGGAGGGGAATATTTACCCATAGCAGATAGAATAGAGGCAGGCACTTTTTTAATCGCCACCGCAATGTGTGGCGGTGAAATCTGCGTAGAGGGGGCTTTAGCAGAAAATATTAGCTCGCTCATACATAAACTTAGGGAAAACGGTTGCAAATTGCACGTAAAAAATGATAAAATAACTATAAGCAGTAAAAAACCGCTCGTTTCCGTAAAATCAATCGAAACCCAGCCATACCCGGGCTTCCCTACGGATTTGCAAGCGCAAATGACTGCATTATGCTGTATTTGTAACGGTAATTCTATCGTAACTGAAAATCTTTTCGAAACTCGCTTTAAATACGTGCCCGAGCTAAGAAAAATGGGCGCGGACGTAACGGTTATCGACAGAAACGCTTTCGTTAGGGGTGTGCCAAGGTTTAAGGGCGCAACGGTAATAGCGCAAGATTTGCGCGGTGGCGCGGCGCTCGTTTTAGCGGGGCTTGCCGCCCAAGGAAGAACGGAGGTTTTAGATATTTCACATATCGATAGAGGGTATGAATCGTTTGAATATAAAATCCGCTCTCTCGGCGGTGATATTATAAGAAATAAAATGTAGGAACTATTAAAATGCCGTACGTAAGAAAAATTGTAGCTTTTATCCTTTCTGTTGTTTTTTTAGCTGCGTTAATAATTTGCGCAGGGGTTGTGTTTTCGCTTAAAAATATAAATATAACCTATCAAAACTATTCAAGCAAATACTTGCGGGAATACGAAGAGGTAAAAGAAAATCTATCCGTATTAAAGGGAGTAAACATATTTTCCGTCGATAAAGAAGACGTAACCGAAGCTATCGTCTTGGCTAACAGCCAAGAATATATGCAAATCGTTTCCGTAGAAAGGGTTTATCCTTGCACGGTCAATATCGTTTTACAGGAAAGGGTAGAACGCTTTGCCGTTTTATCTGACGGAGCTTATAAAATTTACGATACCGAAGGTAATTTCGTAAGGGAAAGCGCGCAAAACGATAACAACATTGACGCAAGCCCCAACCTGATTATTGAAGGGGTGGAAGCGAGCGAAGAAATTAACTTTGTTGCAAATGCAGTTAACTCCTTTGAAAACAGCTTTGGCAAGGCAAGGGCGCTTTTGTCTAGCGTAGTTTATCCCGAGGATATTAACGCCGAATTTGCAGAGCTCGTTTTTAATTTTAGAAGCGGTATAAAAATTTCGATAGTAAGACCTAACAGTTGCTTAAACGAAAAAATTGAAGAAGCGTTTTCCGTTTTTAACACCCTAAACGACGGGCAAAAAATGCAGGGCAAGTTGCGTTCGTTCGAGCTTGTTGGTACGGCAAACGGCATAAGGGCGGTTTACGAAGGATAAATTGCAATAATTTGAGTATATATAGCGGTTAAATAAAAAAGCGTGCAAAAAAACACGCTTTTTTTTATTTATACTATTGACATTTTATATACTTTATTATATAATAAAGATATATAAACTAAAATTTTACAAACGTTGGAAAAATTATGCCTAAAAAAAGCGTAGCAGTGCTCGATATACGCTCGTCTGAAGTAACCGCATTAGTCGGCGAACGCGGCGTAAACGGCACGTTTATAATTAAAAGTAAATTTACATGTCC
This sequence comes from Clostridiales bacterium, assembly GCA_015069485.1. Lineage (GTDB taxonomy): Bacteria > Bacillota > Clostridia > Christensenellales > Borkfalkiaceae > Coproplasma. Next base: position 14,539 of record SVIM01000033.1, read on the forward strand.
TTACGAAGGCTATGCCGAAGGTGAGCTTTTGGACGTTAACGATTTTCAAAGCGCCGTAAAGCAAGCGGTAAACAACGCTTTAACTTCGGTTAACGTAAAGGTAAAAGCCTTTTATATCGGCGTCCCCGACGAATTTGTTAAAGTGATAAATACCGATAAAACGATAAGCTTTTCCGCTTCGAAAAAAGTAAAGCAAAGCGACGTTTCGGCTTTAACAAAATTTTCCGAGCCGGAAGGGGAGCAGGGGTACTCTTTAATTTATACGGGCCATCAGTACTACGTCTTATCCGATAAGCGCAAAACGGTAAATCCCGTTGGAGTATTTTCCGATTCGCTTCGTGGTAAGCTTTGCTTTTACTATGGCAAGGTAGCGTTTTTAGAGTGCGTTATAAACGCTTTTAAATCGTTTAAAAGCATTAACGAGCTTAAATTCGTTCCCTCTAATCACGCGCAAGCAATGTATATTCTCCCCGAAGATAAACGCGACCAATACGCAATTTTATTAGATATCGGCTTTATTTCTTCAACCTATAGCGTGGTGTGCGGTAACGGTATTGCTTATAGCGAAGCGTTTTCCGTAGGCGCAGGGCATATTGCCGTTTACCTTATGGGCGAGCTTGAAATCCCCTACGAAGTTGCAATTAAATTAATAAAACAAATTAATTTAAGCTGTGCCGATAGGGTTAATCAAATTATTGAAGAAAGATTTGAAGGTGAAAATTATACCTTTTCCGCAACCGTCGTTCGCGAAAAGGTTCGTGAAGGGCTCGACGGCCTTTGCGAAATGATAGAAGAGTGCAGGCAAAATTATACGGGTGTAAATTTAGACGGAAAAACCCTTTTCGTTACGGGTGATTGCGTAAATTACATTAACGGAACCGTTCAGCATCTCTCTGAAAGGTTAGGCAAAAACGTGGAAATAATCGCCCCCGCCTTGCCCTACTACGATAGGCCTCAATATTCGTCGCTTTTCAGTCTTTTACACACGGCGTTAAATTAAAATAAAAACTAACTTAAAGCGCAAAAATGCGTTTTAATCACAATAAATCTAATGAAAAAATAATATTTGTGAACTATTACGGAGGTTAAAATGTTCAACGATAATCCCTACAATCCCACAGGAAGTTTTTTAAACGTGCCCAATACTGCTCCTGCTCAACCTACTCCCGTAACCAATATTTCAGGTAAGGCAAGAATAAAAGTAATAGGCGTAGGTGGCGCAGGCAACAACGCCGTAAACAGAATGTTAGAAGCTAATATTAGATGTGCTGAATACTATGTAGTTAATACCGACAGTCAAATTTTGGCACTTTCTCCTTGCGAAAATAAAATTCAAATCGGTATAAACGCAACCAAGGGCTTGGGCGCAGGCGCAGATCCTGAAGTTGGCAGACAAGCTGCTGAAGAAAGCAAGGACGTCCTTACAAATATCATCAAGGATACCGACCTTTTATTTATCACCGCAGGTATGGGTGGCGGTACGGGTACGGGTGCAGCGCCCGTAATTGCTAAAATCGCAAGGGATATGAAAATTTTAACCGTTGCGGTTGTTACCGAGCCCTTTGCCTTCGAAGGCAGAACCCGTATGGAAAATACCGTAAAGGGTTTAGAAAATCTTAAAAAATACGTCGATACTATTATAGTTATCCCCAACGATAAAATTAAAACGGTAGTTCCCAGAAATACTCCTATGCCTGAAGCGTTACGCGTTGCCGACGAAATTTTAAAGCAAGGTATTAAAGGCATTGCAGAGCTTATCGTAAACCCTGCGCTCATTAACCTTGACTTTGCAGACGTAAGAACTATTCTCAAAGATAAGGGTATAGCGCACCTTGGCGTAGGCGTTGCTAAGGGTGAAAACAGAATTATCGAAGCGGTAAGAGTAGCGGTAAACTGCCCTCTTTTAGAAACTACTATCGAAGGCGCTCGCGCAGTAATTTTAAAAGAGG
>SVIM01000002.1 GCA_015069485.1 Clostridiales bacterium
GAGCCTATGCAAAAAAATACTGCAATTTCTATTTGCTATGCCGCATTTAAAATAATAAAAAAATACGGTGACGCCGTTATGGTAATAACGCCCTCCGACGCATATATTAAAGAGCAAAAAAAATTTGAAAATATTTTACTTTTAGCAACGCAAAAGGCAAAAAGCTTTGACGGAATTATAACGATAGGTATTAAGCCAACATATGCTTCTACTGGCTACGGTTACATTAAATACGAAAAGAGTTCCGGTGATTTTTTTAAGGTTTTACAATTTACGGAAAAGCCTAAAAAAGAGCTTGCTAAAAGGTATTTAAGCGATAAAAATTATTTGTGGAACAGCGGAATTTTTATTTGTAAGGCAAGCGTAATTTTAAGCGAAATACAAAGGTTTTTACCAAAAATTTACAACGGTTTTACAAGGGCTTACAACCTTTTAGACACGGAAAAGGAAGGGGATATTTTACTGGAAATTTACAAAGGGGCGCAAAGCGTTTCGATTGATTATGCCGTTATTGAAAACGCTAAAAATATGCTTGTGATTTATGGCGATTTTGGCTGGAGTGACCTTGGAAGCTGGGAGGCGTTATCGGCTATAAAAACGGCGGATAAATACGGCAACGTTTCCATAGGAAACGTAATTAGCGTCGAAGCGCAAAATAACTTGGGTTATTCAACTGATAAATTAATAGTTTTATTTGGTGTAAACAACTTGGTTGTAGCGCAAACGAAAACTGCGATTTTAGTTTGTGAAAAGCAGCGTTCGCAAAACATTAAAGACCTTTTAAAGGTGCTTGAAAAAAACGAGCAGGGCGATTATTTATGAAAGATTTTTTAACGGAATATTTGCATTGGATAAACAGCCCTTATTTTGACCGTGAAACAAAAGAAGAGCTTAAAAATATAAGCGACGAAAAAGAGATTGAAGAAAGGTTTTCAAAGCATTTAAATTTTGGTACTGGCGGACTTAGGGCGTTAGTTGGCGCAGGTACTAATAGGATGAACGCTTACACGGTTGGAAGGGCAACGCAAGGGCTTTGCAACTACTTAAACAAAAACTACAAGGGCGCAAGCGTTGTAATAGCCTACGATAGCAGAAAGCACTCGCTTTTATTTGCAAAAACCGCCGCAAAGGTTTTATGTGCAAACGGCATAAGGGTTTATCTTTTTAATAAAATTACGCCAACCCCGTTACTTTCGTTTGCAGTAAAAAATCTTTTTGCAACGGCGGGAATAGTTATAACGGCAAGCCATAACCCTAAAAATTATAACGGCTATAAAATTTATTTAAGTGACGGGGGACAAATCGTGCCCCCATACGATAGGTTAATTGCAGACGAGATAAATAATGTGCAAAGCTTTGAGGATGTTAAAGGTATAGAAGAAGATTTTGCAAAAACCCCCAACCTTTTAAGCTATATCGGCGAAGAAATTGAAAATAAGTATATAAATGCAGTAAAGGCGAATTTATTTAACAGTCAAAAAATTAAAGAAGAAATTAAAAATTTAAAAGTAGCTTATACGCCGTTACATGGAACGGGGCTTAATATTGTAAAAAAAATCTTGTACGAGTTGGGAGTTGAAAATTTTTTCGTGGTAAAGGAGCAAGTCGTAACGGACGGGCAATTTAGTACTGTAAAATACCCTAACCCTGAAGATAGCGCGTCGTTTGAAATGTGCTTAAACCTTGCAAAATTAAAAAATGCCGAGGTTGCGTTTGCAACAGACCCCGATGCGGACAGAGTAGGGGTTTGTGTAAAAGAGAACCTTGGCGAATATAAAATTTTAAGCGGTAACGAAATAGGTATTCTTATTGCTGACTATTTACTTTTTAATTTAGAAGAAATAAAAGCGCTTAAAGGCGGGGTAATAGTAACTACGGTGGTATCTACTAAAATGATTTACGCCTTGGCAAGGGAGTACGGAGTTAGCGTTAAAGAGGTATTAACGGGCTTTAAATATATTGGCGAGCAAATTAATCTTTTCGATATGCGAAAAGAGCAAAATAACCTAAATTGTAAAAGCCCCCAGCATTTTATTTTTGGCTTTGAGGAAAGCTTTGGTTATTTAATAGGTTCGTTTGTAAGGGACAAGGACGCCCTTTCGGCAATAGCAATTCTTTGCGAAATGGTGGCTTATTACAAGGCAAAGGGGCTTACGCTTTATCAAAAATTACAAAGCCTATATAAAAAACACGGCTTTTATAAAGAAGGATTAAACACGATTACTTTAAAAGGCGTGGACGGCGCAAAAAAAATCGCCTCGGTTATGGCGAATTTGCGAAATAATATACCTAAATTCATAGGGGAATTTAAGGTTTTGGCAATAAGAGATTATAATTGCTTATTGCGCTACGATTTAATTAATCAAAAAACCGAAGGCCTGCAATTTAATAAAAGCGAGGTTTTGTATTTTGAGTTGGACGGCGAGGCGTGGTGTTGCGTTCGTCCTTCCGGAACGGAGCCTAAAATAAAAATTTATTTTGGCGTAAAAGGGGAAACTGATGCAGAAGCGGAAAGACTTTTAAAAAATTTAGAGTATTATTTTTGTAAAATTATAAATAATGACAACAGTTTTATATTGTAAAAAATTATGAAAATCGCCGTTGATTGTAGATATTTAGGCCGTTCAGGTATAGGCAGAGTTTGTCAAGGGCTTATTGATAACTTAGATTATAATAAAGACGAATTTTACCTTATAGGAAGAGTAGAAAAGCTAAAAGAATATAAGGGTGCAAAAATTATTGAAGATAACAGCAACCCTTATTCTAAAAAGGGGATGATAGCCTTTAATAAAAGCGTAAATAAAATTTGCGAAGCATTAATAATACCTAATTTTATAATTCCGTTCGGCGTAAAAATTCCCGTTTATTCCGTTATGCACGACTTAATTTTTTTAGACGAAAAGTTAAGCTGCCGTAATAGCTTCGATAGGTTTATAAAAAAGGCAATGCTATATAGGTGCGTTAAAAAATCAAGGCAAATTGCTTGCGTTTCCTATTTTACAAAAGGCAGAGTAGCACACCATTTTAAAAAATATAAAAATAAGTGCTTCGTAAATTATATAGGGCTTTCTAACAGTGTTTTAAGCTATAAAAATAATAAAAAAATTACAAAAAGCAAAAACACCTTGCTTTTCGTAGGTAATGTAAAACCGCATAAGGGAATAAAAACCTTAATTAGCGCATTTAAAAAATTGCCTAAAAACAGCTTTGAGTTAAAGATTATAGGCAAAAAGGAAAACTTTTTAGTTAACGAAGATTTTTCAAATTTAAACTTAAACGGCGTTATTTTTACGGGGGAATTAAGCGACGATTTGCTTTTGGATGAAATCTATAAAGCAACCTTTTTAATTCAACCTTCAATCTACGAAGGTTTTGGGCTTCCGCCGTTAGAAGCTCTTTATTTAGGAACGAAGCCCATTATAAGCGATATACAGGTCTTTAAAGAAATTTATGCGTCTTTGCCCGTAGCCTATTTTTTTGACGCTGACGATTTAGCGCAAAAGATATTAAAAGAACCTTCAAAAATTCGTGAAGTAAAAGGGGAAATAAAAAAAAGATATTGCTATTGCAATTTTGCAAAAAATATAATTCAAAGGGTTAAAAATGATACCTAAAATAATACACGCCTGCTGGCTTGGAAATAAACAAATGCCAAAGGAGCAACAAAACTATATAGAAGGGTGGAGAAAACTACACCCCGATTTTGAAATAAAAATTTGGACGGACGCAGAGTTTAATAAATTTTTAGACGATAGCTTATTCGTAAAAGACTGCATTAAATTAAAAAAATACGGATTTTTAAGCGACTATTTTAGGTTTATAATTTTATATAAATTCGGCGGTATTTATATCGACACGGACGTGGAAATTTTTAAAAGCCTACACGAATTTTTGCAATACGATTTGTTTTTAGGCTTTATCGTTGATTCTTCTATCGGTACGGCGTTAATAGGCAGTAAAAAAAATAATCCGTTAATGCTTAAATTTTTACAAATTTTAATAGAAGATTATAAAAATAAAAAGGAGTTTACGGTAAGCAACGACTGGGTTACTAAATATTTTATAGAAAATTTTAATGATTTTAAATTAAACGGAAAAAGACAATCTTTGCAAAACGGAATAGAAATTTTCCCCAAGGATTATTTCGAAAGATACAAGATTAATAAAAATAGTGGCGGAGGGTATGCAGAGCATCATTGCTACGGCTCGTGGAAGGATAATAATACCACGCCCTTTTATATAAAAATTGCAAAAAGAGTTTTGCCGAGAAGGGTCGTTTCCTACTTTGGGCATAAAGCGCAATTAAAAAGAACGCCCTATTATAAAATTTATTTAAAAGATAAAAATAAGTAATATGAAAATTTATATTGCAACGCATAAAAAGGTTAACTTAAAATTGCCTAAAAACTATAAATTTATTCAAGTTAACGCGCAAAACAGCGAAAGGATATACGATTTAACGGATGCAGACGGCGAAAACATATCGTATAAAAATCAATATTACTGCGAATTAACCGCCGCTTATTGGGTGTGGAAAAACGATACTCAAAACGAAATAGTAGGTCTTGCTCATTATAGAAGGTTTTTAACAAAAAACAAATTTTCTTCAAAGGCAAAATATTTTATAAACAATCCTAAAATAGAAAAAGTTTTAAACAAGTACGATTTTATTGCAACTAAAAAATATAAAACCGCAACTTCGGTAAAGGAGCACCTATTATTAAGCGTAAGGGAAAAGGATTATAATATTTTAAAAAATATTATAAAAGAATATTATCCACAATACGAAAAAGCGTTTTTAAAGGTGTTTTACGGAAAAAGAACTTATTTATTAAATACTTTTATTTGCAAAAAACAAACTTGGAATAATTATTATAGCTGGCTGTTTTCTATATTTGAAAAAATGGAAAAAGAGGTTAATATGCAAGGGTATTCTAACCAAGAAAAAAGGTTGTACGGCTATTTAGCAGAACGGCTTTTTACAGTTTTCGTAGAAAAAAATTTATATAAGGTTAAAAGCTTTCCCACTTGCATAATCGGCAAAAGTAAATTTAGTATTGCAAAGGATAAATTAAAAATAATTTTTTTAAAGAAGGATTTTTAATGTTTTTTTACGCTATAGCTTTTACTTTATCTGCATTTTTTATATATTTTGCAAACGAATATTATAAAAAGCAATTTTTAAATTTAGTATTACTAAACGGCAAAACGGCTTGCATAAAAGCAAGCAATAATAAAAAGTATATATTGTTTGAAATATTAGCTTTTTTGCCCTTGTTTTTGGTTTCTGCCCTGCGATACGGTATAGGTACGGACTATTTTTTTACCTACGTGCCAAATTTTTTTAAAATTTTGCAAGGCGAAAGCTTCGTTTATACGGAAATAGGCTTTATTTTAATTAATAAATTTATTCAGCTGTTTTCAACAAACTACCAATGGGTTTTTGTTATAACGAGCTCCGTTTTTTGTGCGTTTTTTATAAATTCGGCAACAAAATATTCAAACAACGCCGTAATTTCCGTATTCGTTTTATTCATTTCCTGCGTGTTTTTTATATCGTTAAACAACGTAAGGCAAGCCGTTGCTGCAATAATTATTGCATCTTCTTACCCATATATAGCAAAAGGTAACGCAATAACCTTTGCTTTTTTTATTTTTTGTGCTATAATATTTCATATAACGGCAGTAATAATGCTTATTCCGTTTGCAATTATCAATATAAAAGCCTTTAAAAAATATTTTGAAGCGTTTGCTTGTATTGCGCTTTTTTCGTTGCCGATTATTTGCAAAATCTTTGTTGCGTTACTTAAAAATACTAAATATTATTACTATTTTTTAAGTCATTTCAACAGCGGTGACGTAAGTTATATTACCATCGCTTATCATTTAATTTTCTTTTTGGTAGCGTACTTTATTTTAAAGGATAAAATTAATTTTGATAATAAAGCGTTCGCGCTTTTAATTATGCAGTATTTTGCGCTTTTTGTATCCTGCGCAGGGCTTTTTATAAAAATTCCCGAAATGATTACGAGAATAGCGTTATTCTTTCAGGTATTCCATTTATTTTTAGTGCCTTATTGCCTTGAAAAAGCAAAAACTTTCAAATTAAAGGCTTGCTTATGCTTTGGCTATACGGGATTATATTTATTTTTTTTATCGTATTACGTCGTAATTTTAGGCTATTACGAGGTTTTACCTTATAAATGGATTTTTCAAATTAAATAAAATTAATTTTACAGGGGTGAAATTATGTATGATTATATAATTGTAGGAAGTGGACTTTACGGTGCAATTTGCGCTTACGAGCTTAATAAAGCGGGCAAAAAGTGCCTTGTTTTAGAAAAACGCCCTTACGTTGGCGGAAATATTTACACGGAAGAAGTGGAAGGAATTAACGTGCATAAATACGGCGCGCACATTTTCCACACCTCCGATAAGCAAATTTGGAATTATATAAATCAGTTTGCAGATTTTAATAACTATATTAACCAGCCCGTAGCAAGATATAAAAACGAATGCTACAATCTTCCTTTTAATATGAATACCTTTACCAAGCTTTGGGGGGATGTTTTTACTCCCGAAGAAGCGCAAAAGCGCATTGAAGAAGAAAGGGCGGAAGGCTATACTGAAGAGCCTAAAAATTTAGAAGAGCAGGCTATTAATTTAGTAGGCAAAACTATTTACGAAAAGCTTGTAAAAGGTTATACGCAAAAGCAATGGGGAAGAAGCTGTACCGAACTCCCTGCGTTTATTATTAAGCGCCTTCCCGTTCGTTTTACCTTTGACAATAACTATTTTAACGATAGGTATCAGGGCATACCCGAAGGCGGTTATACTAAAATTATTGAAAAAATGCTTGAAGGCATAGAAGTTAGGGTAAATACCGACTTTTTTGACGATAAAGAAAATTATATAAAGTTGGCAAAAAAGATAATTTATACCGGCGCTATCGATAAATTCTACGATTACGTTTACGGCGCTTTAGAATACCGCTCCGTAAGGTTTGAAACGGAAGTTTTAGATATGGAAAACTTCCAAGGAAATGCAGTTATTAACTACACCGAGTACGACGTGCCTTATACCAGAATTATCGAACATAAGCACTTTGAATTTGGCAAACAGCCCAAAACTGTAATTTCCCGCGAATATTCTTCAACCTGGAAGCTTGGCGACGAGCCTTATTACCCCGTAAACGACGCTAAAAACGCTGCGCTTTACGAAAAATATAAAGAGCTTTCCGAAAAGGATAAAAACGTAGTGTTTGGCGGAAGACTTGGCCAGTACAAGTATTACGATATGCACCACGTAATTAAGGTTGCTTTAGAACAGGTGGAAAAGGAATTAAATGGCTGAAAACAGTATTAAAAAAAATTATTTTTTTAATCTTACTTATCAGCTACTTTTAATAATAGTTCCAATAATTTTAACGCCCTACCTTGCGCGTGTTTTAACGCCGGAAGGAGTGGGGGTTTACAGCTACACGAACTCTATCGTTTCGTATTTCGTTCTCGTAGCGTCGCTCGGTACGGCAATTTACGGTCAAAGGGCGATAGGTTATACACAACATGATAAAATTAAGCGGAGTCGCGTTTTTTGGGAAGTTTTTATTTTTCGAGCGCTGGCTTCGCTTTTTACTTTAATAATTTATTTAATCGTTTTTACGCTTTTAGGTGGAGAAAATAAAATTTATTTTATTTTACTTTCGGTAAATATTTTAAGCTTAATCCCCGAAGTTTTTTGGTTTTTACAAGGTATTGAAGAATTCGGCAAAACGGTTTTTACAAATTCACTATGCAAAATCGTAAGCGTTATTTTAATTTTTACCTTCGTAAAGGACGAGGGGGATTTAGCGGTTTATATAGCGATTTCTTGCATAAATACCTTTGTAACTAACGCGCTTTGTTGGGTGTATCTTCCTAAATATATTTGCTTTGTAAAAGGGGTAAATCCGTTTAGGGGAATTAAAGATATTTTATGGCTATTTATTCCTACGGTTGCCATACAAATTTATACCGTTTTAGATAAGTCTATGATAGGCTGGTTTAGCGAAAATAGCCTTGAAAACGGATATTACGAGCAAGCGGAAAAAACCACTAAAATTTTGCTTCCTATATTAACCTCGTTAGGTACGGTTATGATTTCAAGGATTTCTAAAACCTACACGGCAGGAGATAGAAAAAAAATAGAAAATTATATATTAAATTCGTATAAATTTACCTTTTTGGTTGGTGTGCCAGTAGTTTTTGGCTTGTTTTGCGTTGCGGATTTTTTCGTGCCGATATTTTTTGGAAGTGGATATGAAAAGTGTATATCTTTAATAAAAATTTTTTGCCCGTTGGTGTTATTTATTGGCCTTAGCAACGTTACCGGCTTGCAATTTTTAGTGCCAACCGGCAAAAATAAAATTTATACCTTAACCGTTTGTGTCGGTGCGCTTACAAATATTGCTTTAAACTTATTTTTAATACCTAAATTTTTATCGGTGGGGGCGGCAATCGCTTCGGTTATCGCGGAATTTGCGGTAACCCTTACGGGTTTTATTTACGTTTTTAAAACTAGAAGTTTTAAAGTATTTCCTATTTTTAGTGGGGTAATTAAAAATCTTTTGTCAGGCTTTGCTATGGCTTGCGCGCTATTTTTAGTTAAAGGCTTGCTTAAAGTTAGTGTATTAAATTTAATATTTTTAACCTTATTAGGAGGGACGATATATATGCTTTCGTTACTTTTATTAAGGGACGAGTATTTATTAAACGCTATAAACAAGGCGTTTTGCGCCTTAAAAAATAAAAAGGGTAAATAAAAAAGCGGTTGCAAATTTAATATGCAACCGCTTATTTTAATTGATAATTATCTTAAGATAATATTTAATTTGTATTGAAGCGCTTTTAAAATCTTTTTAACGTACGAATCAACGCTTTCGGGAGTAATTGCTTCATCCTTAGGGGTAAAGGTTACGGTAAACGCCATACTCTTTTTACCCGCTTCGATTTGCGATCCGCTATAAACGTCGAAAAGCTTTACTTCAGAAACGAATTTGCAAGCACTCTTAATTTCCGCTTCGATTTGCGCGCAGGTTATTTCAACGTCGGCAACTAACGCTAAATCTCTTTGTACTTCAGGGAATTTAGGTAAGGGCTTATATTTAAATGCTTTTGCGTGCGTTTTAAGCAATTCGTAGTCTATTTCTGCAATAAGCACGGGCTTTTCTAATGTAAACTGTTCGCAAACGGTAGGGGAAAGTAAGCCTATATAACCAACCTCTTCGCCTTCGCAAATAATTTTTGCCGTAATGCCGGGGTGAAGGAAGGGTTTAGCGGTAACCTCGTATTCAAATTTTGTATTTAAACTGTCGGCAATAGTTTCAACTATGCCTTTAAGTTCAAAGAAGTCCGCCTTTGCGCCCCAAAGGCCCAAGCATAATCTTTCCAATTCGTTGGGGAAGGTTTTTAAGGGGAGTTCGTTTGCTTGGTAAATTTTTGCAAGCTCGAATAATCTTCCTTCGTTGTTGCCACGGCGTAAATTTCTTACGATAACGTTTACCATAGAAGGAGCGAGCGTGGTGCGCATTACGGATAAATCTTCGCCGATAGGGTTTTTGATTTTAATAAACTTTCTTTCGGGTGCGTCTTGGGGGAATAAAAGGTTGTCTAAATCTTTTTCGGAATAGAAAGAATAGGTAGAAATTTCGTAAAGACCTTGCTGAACTAAAAGATTTTTAAGCTTATTTACTGCTTTTTGTTCATCGTTAAAGCCACCGTTAGTGATTGATGCAGAGGGAAGGAAGGTAGGATTAATATGGTCGTAGCCGTACATTCTAATAATTTCTTCCGCAATATCGGGGTAAAGGTCGATATCTTCACGCCAACCGGGCACTACTAAAGTCATTTCGTCGCCTAAAACCTCTACCTTAAAGCTAAGACTATTTAAAATCTCAACCATTTTTTCCGTGGGAACGGTTATACCTAAAAGATTGTTAATTTTATTAATGCTAACGGTCATCTTTTTAGGGTTAAGGTTAGAATATTCGGTAGTTACGTCAACGTGTACGTCGGTAACCGTACCGCAATTTAATTTGTCAATAAGGTTAAGCGCTCGGTTTAAAGCCTTTTCGGTGGTGTATTCGTTAACGCCCTTTTCGAACATAGAAGAGGAGTCGGAACGCTGACCTAATGCCCTAGAGGTTTTTCTTACGCTATCCCTTGCAAATTTAGCCGATTCAAAAAGAACTTCCTTTGTGGAATCTTTAATTTCGCTGTTAAGGCCACCCATAATACCGGCAAGGGCGCAGGGCTTGTCTCCGTCGCAAATAACTAAATTTTCGTTATTAAGATCAAATTCCTTTTCGTCTAAGGTAATAATGCTTTCGCCGTTATCAGCTCTGCGTACAACTATTTCCCTTCCGCTTAAGCAAGAAAGGTCAAAGGCGTGCATAGGCTGTCCCATTTCAAGTAATACGAAGTTGGTGATGTCAACTACATTGTTAATAGAGCGTATTCCGCAAAGGGCTAAACGCTTTTTCATCCAAGCGGGGGAGGGTGCTATATTTATATCTTTAACGTAGTGCGCTATATATCTAGGACAAAGGTCGGGGGCTTTGTTGGTAACCTTAATTTCAGCGTAATCGCCTTTTACGGAATTAAAGCTGTAGTCGGGCTCTTTTAATTGCTTGCCTAAAACTGCGGCAACCTCACGCGCAATGCCTAAAATACATTGACAGTCGGGGCGGTTAGCGGTGATGCCGATATCAAAAATATAATCGTTAAGTCCTAAAATAGGTTTAACATCTTCGCCGTTTACGCAATCTTGGGGTAAAATTAAAAGTCCGTTATAATCTGCGCCCTCGAACATATCGCCGTTCACGCCGATTTCCACACCGGAGCAAAGCATACCGTAAGATTCTATTCCGCGTAGCTTTCCTTTTTTAATGGTCATAACGCCTTCAACGGTTACGTGGTCCTTTGCGGTAGCGTAAACCGTTGCGCCAACTAACGCGGTAGGAACCTTTATGCCTACTTTAACGTTATCTGCACCACAGCAAATTTGAAGAACGCCGTGCTTTCCGCAATCAACCTTGCAAACGTGAAGGTGAGTGCCTTCAACGCCTTCGCATTCAACAACTTCGCCAACTACTACGCCGGTAATATCTTTACCGATATCTATTAATTCTTCAACCTCAAAGCCACAGTCGAATAGCTTTTTTTGCAATTCTTCAGCGGTAACGTCAATATCTACGTAATCTTTAAGCCAACTTAAAGGTGCTTTCATATTTTTTCTCCTTTAATCCTTAAACTGTTTTAAAAATCTTACGTCGCCTTCAAATAAAAGCTTCATATTATTTATGCCGTATTTAAGCATTGCAATTCTTTCAATGCCCATACCAAAAGCAAAGCCGGAGTATTTGTCAGGGTCAACACCGCATCCTTCTAAAACGTGCCTGTTAACCATACCTGCGCCTAAAACCTCTATCCAGCCCGTACCTTTGCAAAGTCGGCAGCCCTTGCCACCGCATTCAAAGCAACTAACGTCAACCTCAACGGAGGGTTCGGTGAAGGGGAAGTAGGAGGGGCGAAGCCTTGTTTTTACGTTTTCGCCGAATATTTTTTTTGCAAATTCATCCAACATACCTTTAAGGTCGCAAAGCGTAACGCCTTCATCAACAACCAAGCCTTCCATTTGGGAGAACATAGGCGAGTGGGTAGCGTCGTCGTCAGAACGGTAAACCTTTCCGGGAGAAAGAATTTTAATGGGGGGCTTTTTATTTTCCATAACCCTTATTTGACCTGCTGAAGTTTGCGTTCTTAACAATAAATCTTCAGTGATATAAAAGGTGTCTTGCATATCTCTTGCAGGGTGGTCGGCAGGGGTGTTTAAAGCCGTAAAGTTATAGTAATCGTTTTCAATTTCAGGACCTTCAAAAATTTCAAAGCCCATACCCGAGAAAATGGAGATAAGCTCGTTTTTAACCAAGGTGTTAGGATGGTATGCGCCGGTAGCAGTCTTTTTACCGGGAAGGGTTACGTCAATCGCTTCCGCCTTATATCTTGCCTCAAGCTCAATCTTTTTAATTTTTTCTTCAATTTCATCAAAAACGCCTTCAGCCCAAACGCGCAAATCGTTAATGATTTTACCAACTGCGGGTCTTTCTTCCTTGGGTACTTCGCGCATTCCCTTTAAAAGGTCGGAAACTTCGCCCGTTTTACCCAAAAACTTCATTTTGGTTTCGTGTAATTCTTTGCTCGAATTAACCGACTTTACAGCTTCTAAAATTTTAACCTTAAGCTGTTCGATTTTTTCCTGCATAATTATTGCTCCTTTAATTTTTTGCAAGTTTAAATATGGTGTAGTAGTGCCTAAAATAATAAAAAAACCCCGTGCTAAAGCACAGGGCGAAATTATCGCGGTACCACCTGATTTTACGGCAAAAAGCCGCCTTAATTTACTCTTTACGCAGAGTGGGCGGGGAAAACTACTTTAAAAATTTCGAATCCCGACTCGCGAGTGAATAACGAGCTTGTTCCAATAAATAACCTTTCAGCCGTTTTCGGGTTATTCTCTCTGAAAAGGAACGGTTAAGCCGTCTGTCTCGGTCAACGCCTTTATAAAATTACGATAAAATTATACAATTATAAAAATATAATGTCAAACGATTTTAATTTTATTTTAATAAATACTTTCGCCGTGGCAGTCCATAGCGACGACTACGGGGAAATCTTTAATTTCAAGCTTATAAACTGCTTCCGAAAGCAAATCCTCAAAGGCAATACACTCGCTGTTTTTTATGCACTTTGCATATAGCGCGCCAGCCCCGCCGATCGCGGCAAAATAAACGGCGCAGTTTTTTATTAGGGCTTGCCTAACCTCTTCACACATCTCGCCTTTGCCAATCATACCGCCGAGATTTAAATCTAAAAGCGTGGGGGCAAAGCTATCCATTCTTGCAGAAGTGGTAGGACCGCAGCTGCCCGACGCCATATCGGGTTTTGCGGGGCAAGGGCCTGCATAATAAATAAAGGCGTCTTTAAGGCTAAAGGGCAGCTCTTTGTTTTCATTAATAAGAGAGATTAATCGTTTATGCGCGCAGTCCCTTGCGGTTAAAATAGTGCCCGATAAAAGCACGCTGTCGCCTGCACGCAACGACTTAACCTGTTCCTTCGTTAAGGGAAGGGTAAGCTCTATCATAAAACCACCTCCTCGCAACGCACGCAATGGCATTGAATATTAACTGCAACGG
Organism: Clostridiales bacterium; assembly: GCA_015069485.1. Lineage (GTDB taxonomy): Bacteria > Bacillota > Clostridia > Christensenellales > Borkfalkiaceae > Coproplasma. The sequence goes on from SVIM01000002.1 coordinate 13,232, forward strand.
GCAAGCCGGCAATGTGGGTATGCGCCCATTCACAGCTAACGCCAAGCGCAGTCGTATTGCCGTGGAAGCCTTGGCAACCTATATTAAGCTCGTTAATTCTCTTTAAAGCTTCTATTTCAATTTGTGCAATATCTTCTCTTGCATTATGCGAGCCGATTTTACGGGTTAACGCCTTTTTAGCCAAAAACGCGCAGGTATCAAAGGTTCCGCCAATTCCCACTCCTACGAAAACGGGAGGGCAGGGACGCGAGCCTGCATCTTTTACGGTGTTTACTATTGCGCTGATTATTCCCTCAACGCCCTGAGCGGGCTTAAGCATATATAATTTGCTCATATTTTCGCTACCAAAGCCTTTGGGAAGATAGGTTATTTTAATTTCGTCGCCGTCAACTATTTCCGTGTGTATAACTGCGGGGGTGTTGTCGGTTGTGTTTACTCGCGTAATGGGGTCGCAAACGGACTTTCTGAAATAACCGTCAAAATACGCCCTTTTAACCGCGCGGTTTATTGCTTGCTTTAAAGGATCGCCTTCTAAATAAACCTGTTGGCCAATTTCTAAAATAACTACCGAAAGCCCCGTATCTTGACATACGGGCATTTGTAATTCTTTAGCAACCTCTGCATTTTCGTTAAGCGTTTTAAGCGCAAATTTTGCGGCTGTGCCACTTTCCGTTAATTGCGCCTCTTTCATTGCCGTAAGGCAGGAGGGGGTAAGGTTTACCCCTGCGCGCAACGCCATTTTGTAAATTGCATTTTCAATTTCATTAGTGTTTATAATTCTCATAACTAAATTTTATTATATTTTTTAATAAAAGTAAATTATTTAATTTACTAAAATTGAAATTTGAGTTATAATAAATTAAAATTTACGGTTTAGGCAAAAAAGGAATTAAATGAATACGGTAAATCAATCAAAATTATATTCTTACGGTGGCTTGGCGTTTTCTATTAATACCGTGGTTTACGTAATTTTATCGTTGGTATTTGCTATCGTAATCTCTATGTTTGGGATAGATACGCAATCAGACAGTTATCTATATATGGGAATAATGGTTTCGCCCGTTGCCATATGTATTACCGTTGCTACGGTTAAATCGACCAACAAGCTTACCTTTTTAGAAGCGACGGGTGCAAGCTTAAAATGTCACCCTAAATACTATTTAATTGGCATTTTACTAATTTTCGGTATGCTCTTTTCGCTTGGCTGGGTTAATTCGGTAGCCGTAAGCTTTTTTGAAAAATACGGCTACGAGCCGCTTCCCTCCGATACCTATCTTCCAAATTTAGAGGGATTAAATATTATTCCTGCGTTAATTTTTATGGCTGTTTTTCCTGCAGTTATGGAAGAAACCTTTTTTCGTGGAATTTTATTGAACGGAATTGAAGAAAAGGTAGGAAGCGTCGGTAGCGTATTTTTAGTTGGCTTTTGCTTTTCTCTCTTTCACGGCTCGCCCGAGCAAACGCTTTATCAGTTTATTTGCGGATGTGGCTTCGCTTTGCTTACGGTAAGGGCAAAGTCAACGCTACCTGCAATATTAGCTCACTTTTTAAACAACGCTTTGGTCGTTTTAATACAAAAATTTTTCCCCGACGGCATGCTTCCTATAACAGAAGAGCAATCGCTACTTTTGGTGGTTTTTTCAATGGCTTCGCTCGCAGGGGCGATAGTATGGCTCGTTTTAGACAAAACGGAGCTTAAAAAGGAACAAAAAGGGGGCGTAGGGGCGTTTTTTATCTGCGCTTCCGTTGGAATTATAATTATGTCGATAATGTGGTTTATCTCATTTATAGGTTAACAAATGCTAAAGGTAAATATCGTTTGCGTAGGTAAAATTAAAGAAAAGTTTTACCGTGATGCAGTAGAAGAATATTTAAAAAGGCTATCGCGCTTTGCAAAGGTAGAGGTTAAAGAGCTTGCCGAAGGAAAGAATTTGCAAGAAGAAGGCAAGGCAATCATAAAGGCAAGTAAGGGCTATGTTATCGCGCTATGCGTAGAAGGTAAAAAATTAAGTAGCGAAGATTTGGCTAAAAAAATTAAAACCCTATGTGATGCTGGGGAAGAATTTACTTTTATAATAGGTTCTTCCTACGGGCTTTGCGACGAGGTTAAAAAAATATCGGATTTTAAGCTTTCTTTTTCCGATATGACCTTTCCACACCAATTAATGCGCGTTATTTTGTGTGAGCAGGTATATCGTTCTTTTATGATTAATTCAAATAGCGAATATCACAAGTAATTATTTAATATTTTAATATCGTGGTATATGACGATATTAAAAGCTTTTACCAAAGCTATAAGCAAAGAAAGTGCGTTATAGGTTATTCCTATAAGGGCAGGGAAATTTACGCAATGCATTTGGGTAAAGATACGGGCAGGCAGTTTATAAGCGTTTATGCGGTACATGCCCGTGAGTGGATAACCGCCTATCTTGCCTTAAAGCATATTCAAATCGGAACCTACTGCGGTGGATGGATTATTCCGCTTCTAAACCCGGACGGCGCTATAATTTCGCAAGGTATTAAGCCGTTATGGAAGGCTAATGCAAGAGGCGTAGATTTAAATTGCAACTTTGACGCCGAGTGGGGAACGGGAAGGCTTAACACCAAGCGTAGAGGGGCTGAAAATTGTGTGGGCGATTACCCTTTTTCAGAGCCGGAAACTATTGCCCTTAAAAATTTTACGATTAAAATAAATCCCTTCGTAACCTTTTCGTGGCACACCAAGGGGGAAGAAATTTATTGGTCTTTTGCAGGGCGCGGAGATGAAAACGGCGCAAAAATACTGTCGGATGCGACGGGTTATCCACATAAAATTATTTACGGCTCTGCAGGGGGATATAAGGATTGGTGCTTGCAAAAGCTTTTAGTTCCGTCCTATACGATAGAGTGTGGAAGCGATGGATTAACGCATCCCATCAAAAAAGTCAGTAAGCTAAAAAAATGCTTTAACGCCTTAAAAATTTTTACTGAAAAATACGATAAATTAAATTTTAAAAGATAGAATTATGCAAAACAAATTTATGAAAAGCGCGCTAAAATGCGCACAAAAAGCCTTTGACGACGGAGAAGTGCCCATTGGTGCAGTTGTAGTTTTAGACGGAAAGGTTATTGCCCGCGGGCATAACAGAAGAACTAAAAAGCAAATTGCCACGGCGCATGCAGAAATTGAAGCCATTGAAAAGGCGTGTAAAAAATTAAAAAGCTGGCGTATTCCGGAATGTGAAATTTTCGTTACCTTAGAGCCTTGCCCTATGTGTATGGGAGCAATGCTTAACGCAAGAATTAAAAAGGTTTACTTTGGTGCGTACGAGGCAAAGGGAAGGTCGCTTACTAAAGAAATTGCAGAGGCAAACCTTTTAAACCATAAAATCGAGGTTGAAGGGGGCGTTATGGAGAAAGAATGCGCGGAAATTTTAACAAAATTTTTTAGCGAGATGCGACTTAGAACAAAAAAAGAAAACTAACAACAAAATTTGAAAAAATTTTTATTTGGTAAATTACGGTTGACATTATTAAATTTGCATATTAAAATTGTAATGAAATAACTTAATAGTTTAAGTGGAATTTACGTTGCGGAGGAAAATTCGCACGATAGAATACTAAAGTAAAATCGGAGGCATAAAACCAAATGATTAATCACGGCAACGAAATTAAGATTTTTGCAGGCAATTCGAACAGACCACTTGCCCAAGCTATTGCATCAAAGCTTAACACTACGCTTGGCGAAATGGAAGTAACACACTTTTCCGACGGAGAAATTTACGTTCGCTATAACGAATCTATCCGCGGTAACGACGTTTTCTTAGTTCAATCTACAAGCTCACCCGTTAATACCAATTTAATGGAATTGCTTATTATGATTGATGCGGCAAAGCGTGCAAGTGCCGGCAGAATTACGGCGGTTATACCCTATTTTGGCTATGCAAGACAGGATAGAAAGGCGCGTTCCCGTGAACCTATAACTGCTAAACTCGTAGCAAACCTTTTAACCAGCGCAGGCGCTGATAGAGTTTTGACTATGGATTTACATTGCCTTCAAATTCAAGGCTTCTTTGATATTCCCTTGGATAACCTTATCGGCGGACCTACCTTATACAACTACTTTAAACCTAAGGTTGACGAAGATTTCGTAGTAGTTTCCCCCGACATTGGCTCTGTTGCAAGAGCGAGAAAGGTTGCTGCAAGAATGGACGCTAAAATGGCTATTATCGATAAGCGTCGTCCCAAGGCAAACGTTATGGAAGTTATGAACATAATCGGCGACGTAAAAGGCAAAAACTGCCTTATGGTTGACGATATGATCGATACTGCAGGTACTATCGTTCAAGGCGCAAAAGCGCTTAAAGAAGCAGGCGCTAAAGAAATTTACGCATGCTGCTCTCACGGCGTTTTATCCGGCCCTGCTATCGAAAGGCTTGCATCTTCTCCTATAACCCAGCTTGCAATGCTCGACACCATTAATATTCCTCAGGAAAAGATGCTTCCTATATTTAAAATGATTTCTACCGCACCTATCTTTGCGGCTGCAATCGAAAACGTATATCTTGATAAGCCTCTTTCCAAAATTTACGACTAAAACACAAAAGCCACAGCTATGCCGTGGCTTTTTACGTATTATAAATTATTAGAGATTTTTATGTACATTATTGTTGGCTTAGGTAATCCCGAAGAAAAATATTTTAAAACCTTTCATAATATGGGCTATCTCGCCGTAGGCGACGCGGCTTCTATGCTCGGTGTAAAATTCAAAAAAAAGCAATGCGAAGCTTATACCGCAGAAGCTAATGTAAAGGGTGAAAAGGTTATTTTAGCTCGTCCTATAACTTATATGAACAATAGCGGTAGGGCAGTTAAACAGCTTTTGGCTAAATATAAGGCGTCCGTAGAAGATTTAATAGTATTATACGACGACTACGATATACCCAAAGGTAAAATTCGTATACGCCCCGACGGTAGTGCGGGTACGCATAACGGTATGCGCTCGATTATTGCCGAAATAGGAACGGCGAATTTTAAAAGAATAAGAATAGGAATACGCGACGAAGAAGTTAAAATTCCTATAATTAATTACGTTTTAGCAAACGTAAAGCCGGAAGATTACGATTTATTCGTAAGCGCCTGCGAAAGGGCGGCTCAAGCGGCTATTGCAATAGCTTCCGGCGAAAAAACTGAAATAGTAATGACTAAATTCAACGGCTAATAAGTCGGAGAAAGTATAGTGAAGAAAAACTTTTTTACATTAAAAAACTTAAACGGGAGTTATTCCCAAATATACGTAGATATCCGCCTTGGCATGCCAACGGCGGTTTTCGGCGTATCGCAACAGCATAAATATTTTACCGCTTCCGTTTGTGATAGCCCTATTTTATATATAACGGCAGACGCTTTATCGGCGCAGAAGGCAAGGGATGCGATAGAAGTTCTTTCCGGCAAAAAAACCGTGCTAATTTCTGCAAAGGACGAGGTTTTGCTGTATAAAGACGCCATTTCAAAGGACGCTTTGTTTAGGCGCATAAACGCCGTTTACGGTCTTTTAAACGGGGCGGAAAATATCGTTTGCGATATAGAGGCTGCGCTTCAGCTTTTCCCTTCTAAAATAGAGTGTGTAACCCTTAATATCGGTGACGAATACGACTATGCTTCACTTCCTGCAAGGCTTATACAAATGGGATACACCCGTGAATATTCGGTAGAAGCAAAAGGAAGCTTTGCCGTAAGGGGAGATATTTTAGATATATTTCCTATAAACGAGGAAAACCCCGTAAGAATTGACTTTTTTGGCGATACTGTAGAAAGAATTAGACCTTACGATTCCGTTTCGGGCGAAAGGTTAGAAGAAAAGCAAGGCGTAAATTTGGTTGCGGCTACGGAAGTTTATATTGAAAATGACGATTTAGACTATGTCAAAAAGGTTTTTTCCGTTTTAATAAAAAAATTCGACAATGCTAAAGCTTACGAAAGGGCTTCGGCAATTCGCGACGATATATTTGCGAAAATGGAGTTGGGAACAACCTTTACAGGCGCTTCCTACTTGTTGCCCCTTTTAAAAAGCACAAAAACGCTTTTCCATCTTTTACCTAAAAATACCGTTATTATCTTTGACGAGTGCAAGCTTATCAACGATAGGATGGAATGGGTTATTAAAGAATATCAAGAACGCTTTTTAGAATTAAAAAAGGGTGGCGAGGTATTTGCTTTCTGCGCAGAGCAAATAATTAAAAAGCAAGCGTTTATTAACCTTATAAGACCTTTTAAGACCTGTGCTTTGCAAACCTTTACTTCAAGCACTCAATTCTTTTCCCCTTTAAAAACCTACAATCTCCGTTCGTCGCCCGCTCCGGGGTATTTAAACGCGGTGTCGGGGCTTATTACCGACTGTAAAAATTGGCTTTCTAACGGCTATTCCGTATTAGTTTTCGCAGGGAGCGTTCAACGCAGCGAAAAATTAAGCAATATGCTTTTAGACGAATATTTACCCGTATATTCTATGCCTGATATTATGCAGGCTTTGCACGGCGTAACGGTTTGTAGCGAAGAGTTAGAGCACGGTATAATTTTACACGAAAATAAGTTAGTAATTATAGGCAGTAACGATTTATACACGAAATCCGCCGTTTCAAAACGAATAAAAAGGCGCAGAAACGATATGTTTGCTGCACCGGAAATAGGCGATTTTGCCGTGCATGAAAAGCACGGTATCGGTAAAATTACGGGTACTAAAAAAATTGAAACCACCGACGGTATTAAGGAATACGTTTCTATTGAATATAAGGGCGGAGATATGCTTTACGTGCCCGTTGAGCAGATGGACGTTCTTTCTAAATACGTCGGGGACGGAAATCCTACGCTTTCAAAAATAGGCGGAGCGGATTTTGAAAGAGTTAAGGAAAGGGTTAAGCAATCAATTAAAAAGCTTGCCTTTGATTTAAAGCAGCTTTATAAGCAACGCGGGGAAAAGCGAGGCTTTAATTTCCCTAAAAACGAAGTGATGATGCAAGAGTTTGAAGACGCCTTTGTCCACGAAGAAACCGCTGACCAGATTTCTTCTATAGAAGAAATTAAAACGGATATGTGCTCGGATAAGGTTATGGATAGGCTTTTGTGCGGCGACGTTGGTTACGGCAAAACCGAGGTCGCTTTAAGGGCTGCGTATTTATGCGTTTTAGGATGCAAGCAGGCTGCTATTATGTGCCCTAGCACCATACTTTCGGAACAGCATTATAATACTGCGATAGAAAGATTTAAGGAATTTGGCGTAAGGGTGGAAAAGTTAAACCGATTTAAAACGCCAAAGCAACAAGAGCAAACGTTAAAACGACTTGCAAACGGTGAGATAGATTTAATTATAGGTACTCATAGACTACTTTCAAAGGACGTTAAATTTTATGATTTAGGGCTTTTGATTTTAGACGAAGAGCAACGCTTTGGCGTTGAGCATAAAGAAAAGATTAAGCATATTAAAAACGACGTGGATTGCTTAACCATGTCGGCAACGCCTATTCCAAGAACTTTGCATATGTCGCTTGCGGGAATTAGGGATATAAGCACCATTAATACTCCACCGCAAAAAAGGTTGCCCGTACAAACCTACGTCGTTGAAGAAACGGAAACGCTTATTCGCGACGCGTGCATAAGGGAAATTTCAAGGGGCGGACAGGTATTTATATTATATAACAGAGTAGAAAGCATTTCTTCCTTTGCGGGAAAAATTAGCGAAATCGTACCCGAGGCAAAGGTATGCTACGCTCACGGTAGGATGGATAGGGAGACGCTGGAAAGTAGTGTATTTTCTTTTTACCGTGGCGAAAAAAATATTTTGGTTACCACTACGATTATTGAAAACGGCATAGACTTACCTAACGCCAACACGATTATCGTTATAGATTCCGACAGATTAGGTATTTCACAGCTATATCAGTTAAGGGGACGAGTAGGTAGAGGTTCTCGGCTTGCCTCTGCGTACTTCACTTTTAAAGCGGAAAAGGTTATGACTAGCGACGCCGCCGAAAGATTGAAGGCGATTATGCAGTTTACCGAGCTTGGCTCTGGATTTAAAATTGCTATGCGCGATTTGGAAATTAGGGGCGCAGGAAACGTTTTGGGGGCAGAACAGCACGGGCATATGGATAAGGTAGGCTACGAGCTTTATTCTAAGCTTTTAAAGGAAGAGCTTACGGGCGAAAGTCAATTTACAGCAGAGCTCGATATTAAGGCATCGGCGTATATTCCCGAATCCTACGTTGAAAGCAGCGCAGGAAGGATGGATTGCTACAAGCAGATTGCAGAAATTCGCTCGGTTGAAGATTATAAGCGAGTTTGCCTTTCTATTGAAGATAACTACGGCAGTATGCCTGACGAGGTGTTAAACCTTTTAATTATAGCCGTGTTAAAATCGTACGCTGCAAAGTTTAATATTAAAAAAATCGGCGTAAATAACGGCGGAGGATACCTTGAATTACCTTCGATAAATTCGCTAAAAGACGAAAGAATTGCGACTGCGCTTGATAAATATAGTGATAAAATTTCGCTTTCAATGATGCAAGCACCGCTAATTACGTTCAAAACTCGGTCAAATCCCACAAAAACTATGCTCGATATGACAAAATTTTTAAAATTTGCAATAAGTTTTGTTTGATTTGTATTAAAATTAATTGCAAAAATAATTAAAGTATTATATAATAGTTTAGTGCTTGTAAAAGCGATAACTTTTTTAAAAAGAACTTGGAGAAAGTTTATGAAGAAAAATAAAATTCTTAGCTCAATTTTAGTATCTGCACTTTTATGTTCGGCGGCGTTTTCCGGCTGTTCGCTCGTAACCACCAACAATAAGGCAGATATGGAACAGGTTATAGCAACCGTAAACATTAGCCAATCTTCCGCAATGGAAAACGATTCCTTAAATAGCTATAAAGAAGCAGTTACCGCTTCTAACGTGTTAAAAAGGGATCTCGTATCTGCATATCTTAACGTTGGTAGCACTTACGCTCAATACGGTATGAGTGGCGAACAAATCGTTGATATGTTGGTAAACAGTTTGGTTAATACCGAAGTTATTTCCCAATACGCCGTTTTAAATCTTTTAAAGGACAAGGTTGATAACGGTGAAAGCAACGCGCTTGAACAATACTTGGCAAAAGAAACTGAAAAAGATAAATACGAATATCTTTTAAGCGCAGAAGAAATTGACGAAGTAAAGTATAACTTCTTTAAAACCTTAAATACTTCGCTTGATTCTTACGAAAAGCAGTTTATTGAAGAAGAAACTAACGAACAAAGGGGCACGGAAACTAGAACCACCCCCGGAAACGTTGATACCGAAACGGAAAACTTCTATCCTAAAAAGGACGGCACTCTTAACTATTTCGTTTACACCGGCTATAGCGGTTTTGGTCAAAGTGATTTCTTTGGCGTTGGCGGTGACTACACCCTTCAAAACAGCGGTGACTATTTAGAAAACGAAAGCTATTTAGAAGACACTAACGAATCTTCTCGTAAAAAGGCTTACAATAGATTCTTAAATTCGCTTAATAGCAACTATCTTTTAACCGAAGACGATAACCCTTCCGATATTTTAAGCCTTAAATACGTAAAAGATCAATACGTGTTACAGCTTAAAACTGCAGTTACCAATAAGTACTACGAGCTTTACGAAGCACAGGTTAAGGCTAAAATTCTTCCTGAAGACGGTTCTGCTCCCGACGTAAGCTATATTCAAACCAGATACGATTCGCTTTTTGAACAGCAAAAAGCAAGCTACACAAGCGCTTCTGCATTTGAAACTGCTATGGGTAGCATGGGCGACAGCTCCTTCATCTTATATAGCCCCTCCGCAGTAGACGGCTTTGCACCCGACGAAGACGGTAACTACAACACTTACGGCTACGTTTACAATATCTTGTTGCCTTTTAGCAATAGACAAAACGCTGTGCTTAGCGGCTTACAGTCTGAACGTACGGCAAGCAACAACGGCAAGCAAAGCGAAAACGAATACTTCGCTGCAAGAAACGCGCTTTTAGGACAAATTGAAACTGTTGACCAGCGTTCTGCTTGGTTTAACGGCAAAACCGAATATGCATATGATGCTTCTGCAACCGTAAGCGATTACTACGGTAAGGACGAAGGCAGAGATTACCTTTTCTTCGAAAATAACCTTAAAAACAGCGATAGATACGAAGCGTTGAAAAATTACGACGGCAGATACGCTTACAACGGTAGAGTAGCAGAAAACGAAGACGGTTCTTATTTGTTATTACCTGAAAAGGTTTCTATCGACGGTATGCTTGACGAATTAGAATCTTACGTTAACTATGTTGTAGGTAGCGACGTAGTTACCATTGAAACCAATGCTAACTACTATGCAGAAACCGATTTCTATAAAGACGGCTCTGACAAGGAAGTTGATTATTCTAAATTCGTATACGCAACCGGTAGCGTTGATTTCGGCGCTGATTTCAATAGAAATAATCTTTTCTATAACGTAGATGATAGCGTTCAGTACAAAGCAATGAGCGCAATCAACGAATTACAGTATGCATACACTACCGACACGGCAGTTCTTTCTGAATACGTTGGCTATAGCGTAGGCGCAGGCGCAACTCAGTTCATTAAGGAATTTGAGTATGCAACGCAAGAAGCTATTAAAAACGGCCCCGGCAGCATTGCTGTTTGCGCAGGTGACTACGGCTGGCATTTAATTTACGTAACTTATACCTTTAATTTTGAAGGCGGAGCGGTATATAATACCCCCGATTGGAGTAAAATAGAAGAAGAGGGTACTTTTGAAAATCTCTTCTATGAATACGTAAAATCATCCGATTTAGGTACTGCTGAAACAGGCTTAAGAACGACGCTTATTCAAAACTTCTCAGGAGATGAATCTGTTACCCACTACGAAGACAGATATCAGGACTTGGTGAATAGTTTATCATAATGAAAATATGGCATGCGATAGTCCTTGGAATAATCCAAGGACTATCTGAATTTTTACCCGTTTCTTCAAGCGGACATTTAGTTTTATTTCAAAAAATTTTTAACGTCGATTTGGGCGGAATAGATATGTTCTTTGATATTATGCTGCACGTAGGCACACTTTTTGCCGTGTGCGCAGTATTTTATAAGGACATTATAAATCTGTTCAAAAAACCGTATAAAAACCTTGTATATTTAATTATTGCAACGATTCCTGCAGCGGCGGTTGGCGTTTTGTTCGATGATTGGATAGAACAAACCTTTTTTGGCGGGGCGTACCTTGCATTAGGCTTTTTATTTACAGCGTTAATTTTATTAGTTACCGAAATTTATGCAAAGCGAAAAAGCAAGCAATTACCGCTTTCTTTTAAGGTAGCAATACCTATGGGGCTTGCTCAAGCCGTAGCAATTTTACCGGGTATCTCCCGTAGCGGAGCTACTATTGCGGCAGGCACTTTTGCCGGTGGAAGCACGCAAAGCGTATCAAAATTCTCTTTTTTATTAAGCATACCTATAATTTTGGGTGGGTTTGCAGTTTCGCTTTTTAAAGGCGTTTTTAGTGGGGAATTTTCTCAAGTTTTTGCACAGGCTAATGCGGATTTCGGTTGGTGTATTGCTCTTGGTGTAATCGTTTCGGCAATTTCGGGTTTTTTTGCAATAAAAATTATGCTAAAAGCTATTAAAAAAGCAAATTATAAGTGGTTTAGCTTATATTTGTTAATACTTGGGGTTATTTGTATAATACTTCAAATAAGCGGTAGATTTTAATTAAATACAAGTTAAAAGCCGACGGCGAAATATCGCCGTCGGCTAAATTATACAAAAAAAGTGCAACCCCTTTTGCCAAAACACGCCGAAGCGTAAACGATATAGGTAACTCCTACAAAGCTTCCTTATGGCACACCGAGCAAACTGTTTAGTGCTGCTATATTCCTATCCTGACACGGTTCGCAGCAGTCGGTTGCATAAGACCTTGTTATCAACATCCCTTATATCGCGCGGCCTTCCACGCATTAAGTCGAGAGGGGTATTCGGCTCTGCTATAGCGGATTGCAGATACAGGGCACCGCTAACTCCCCACCTAGCACTTGTCTATTATACTTTATATAAAAAAAATTTGCAAGCGTTTTTTAGTGAAATAATTGTTGGCGTTTGTCGAAGAGCGCAAACTTTATGCTTAATTAAATTAAGAAAGGTGCTGTTTACTTGACAAAACTCAGTAAATAAATTAAAATGTTGCATGCAAGATAAAAGGAGATTATTATGTCGGAAAATTGTACGCATGATTGCAGTTCCTGCTCGGCAAACTGCTCGTCGAAAAAGCCTGAAAGTTTAATTAAAAAACCGCATAAATTAAGCTGCATCAAAAAGGTTATAGCCGTAGTTAGCGGTAAGGGCGGTGTAGGTAAGTCTATGACCTGCTCTATGCTTGCGGCAAGCGCTAACGCAAAGGGATACGATACCGCCGTTATGGACGCAGATATAACCGGTCCTTCAATTCCCCGTATGTTTGGCGTTAAAGAACACGCTAAAGGCTCTAAAGAAGGCATTCTTCCCGTAATTTCAAAGGGAGGAGTAAAGCTTATGAGTATGAACGTTTTACTCGAATCTGAAGACGACCCCGTTGTATGGCGTGGCTCGTTAATTTCGGGCACCGTTACGCAGTTTTGGACGGACGTTATTTGGGGCGAAGTAGATTATATGTTTATTGATATGCCTCCCGGAACCGGCGACGTGCCTTTAACAGTATTCCAAAGCCTTCCCATTGACGGTATTATTATTGTTACAACCCCTCAGGATTTAGTCGGTATGATCGTTGGTAAGGCTGTTAAAATGGCAAATATGATGAACGTGCCTATTTTAGGTATAGTTGAAAATATGAGTTATTTACAATGCCCCGACTGTGGCAGAAAGCTTTCCGTTTTTGGCGAAAGTAGTGTGGATGCGCTCGCTCTTGAGCACTCTATACCCGCAGTTGCAAAAGTTCCTATCGATCAAAATTTAACTCGTTTTGCCGATTGTGGACAAATTGAATTTTTACAAAACAATTACCTTTCCGATTTTTTAAGTAAGGTTATTAAAAATTTAAATAAATAGCGTTTAAAACTCCGTATAGCGTTTGCTATGCGGAGTTTGTTTTTAATAATTTAATTATCCTTTTTTTCTGGCAAAAACTTCCAGTAGCGAACGGGCATAAAGCCCTTCATTTGCTTTTCGTGGGGGCGGTTGGCAATATTTACCGATTTATAATACCTTTTCCACAGCGTTTCAAAGGTTTTTTCATATTCCGATAAATAAATTTCCGCTTCGCCCACTTCGGTTAAAAACCAATTACATCCGTCGTAAATTACAGCCTTTTTTCTTTTTAAGTCGTGAATTACGAATTTTAGGCTTTTAAAGCGTCTAATAAAATGGTGGCAAATAAGGTCGGTTATATCGTTATCGGGGGAATAAGGGGCGTACATAATACCTTGCGCCGTTTCCATAAAGCGCAAAAATCCGTGCATATTGTGAATTTCTTTTGCTACTTGCTGACGGATTTCGTTCATTTCTAAAACGGTGGGATTAGATAGTATGTTTCTTATCGGTCTATTTTGCTTTATTAATAATTTTATATATTCAAATGCAATTTGCTCCTTTAAAGGGTCTGCCGAACGCAAAACCAAGGCAATTTCATCTTCAACAAGCTCGTCAATTTGCCTAATTTTTGAGCAAACTCGCTCGCTTTTATCTTTTTCGGTGTGGACCATTTGTACTTGGCTGTCAAAGGAAAGTTGAACGGATTTATTTGAAGTTATTATGCAACCGTTGTATTTATAGGCGTAAAAAACGGCAGTATAAAAGCATTTTAAACTACCGTCGGTTATAAAAATTTTCATAATTCTCCGGTAAGGGCAGAAAGCGCAGTATCTGCAGTAGAAAAAAGGGAAAGCTGTTCGCAGGATTTACTTTTTTCTTCAAGCATAAGGCAATATTTAACTTGCGAAAGGTTGTTTGCTCCGTAAAATTTACCTTTGCAGGTTATAAAATGCTTTGCCCTTTTTAGTACTATGCGCATTTTTTTTAAATTTTCAAAGTCTAACGCGCAAAATTTTCGGGCTTCAACTATTTTAAATGCGCCTTTCGCTCCTATACCAGGCACTCTTAAAAGCATTTCTAAAGGCGCTTTATTTACTTCTATTGGAAAATATTGCATATTTTTAAGCGCCCAAAAGCATTTAGGGTCAAATTCTTGCGATAAATTTTCATATTCATCGCAAATTTCGCTTACTTCAAATCCGTAAAATCGAATAAGCCAATCCGCTTGGTAAAGTCTATGCTCTCGTAAAAGGCCTGCCGGCTTTGTAGGAAGTATAGGGCTTTGAACGACGGGAAGATAAGAGGAATAGTAAACCCTTTTAAGCTGCATTTTTCTATATAACGCTTCCGTTAACCGCAAAATTTGTCCGTCACGTTCCGGTGATGCGCCTATAATCATTTGCGTAGTTTGCCCTGCAGGTATGGATTTATTTACCTTAATCTTGTTTTCCTTATCGTAAAGCATTGCGTTTTGCAACCTTTTCATAGGTTCGATAAGGCTGTTTTTCGTTTTTTGCGGGGCTAACAGCTTTAAAGATTTTTCTGACGGAAGCTCAATGTTATAGCTCATTCTGTCAACGTATTTTGCCGCTTGTAGCATAAGCTCTCCGTCGGCGTGGGGGATGCCCTTTAAGTGAATATAGCCGTTAAAGTTATAAACCTTTCTAAGCTTTATAACCGTTTGCAACAACAACTCCATAGTGTGATTGGGCGTTTTAAAAACCGCGGACGATAAAAATAATCCTTCTATATAATTTCTTTTATAAAAATTTATAACTAATTCACAAATTTCGTCCGGTGTGGTGGTAGCCCTTTCCACGTTAGCGTCGGCACGGTTTGGGCAGTATTCGCAGTTATATATGCAGTCGTTGCTTAATAGTATTTTAAGTAAAGAAATACACCTTCCGTCAGGGGTAAAGGAGTGGCATATTCCCCCGACGGAAGCGTTGCCAATTCCGCCTTCTTTATTGCTTCGTTTCGAGCCGGAAGAGGAACAAGAAACGTCGTATTTGGCACTTTCAGTTAAAATTTGTAAACGTTTAGTATCCAACATAGTATTTCTATAACCGTTTCTTTAAGTTTTGCTATTTTACAATGGTCAATTCCCGTATAAACCGAATGTAATATTAGCATTAACCCGTAACTTAAAGAAAAAACAAATGTTTGTATAACTATATTATCATATAATTTTATCGTTGTCAAACGTTTGTTTGCAAATTATAAAAATATTTTTGCTTATTGATTTTATTAAATTTTTATGGTATAATCTATAAAAAATACAAAAAATTCACTTATATTTCATATAAAATTAATTAAAATGGTATAAAATGGTTTAAATATATAGTATAAGCAATTTTTGGAGAATATTATGAAAATTTTAGTCGTTGACGACGAGTTGATGATAAGAACTGTTTTAAGGGAATACATTGAGTTTGAAGGAAATGAAGCCTTTGAAGCAAGCGACGGTATGGAAGCCGTTAAAATGTGTAAGGAAAACGATTTCGACATTATTTTAATGGATATTATGATGCCCAAGCTTGACGGGTTTTCTGCCGTTAAAGAAATTAAAAAGAGCAAGGACGTGCCCGTTATTATGCTTTCGGCAAGAACGGAGGAGTACGACAAGCTTTTCGGCTTTGAAATCGGCGCAGACGATTACGTAACCAAGCCCTTTTCACCTAAAGAGGTTATGGCAAGAATTAACGCCGTAACTAAACGCAAAAAAAATGAAATTGAGGCGGAGAATACCGAAATAATTAAGTTTGAAGGTTTAACGGTTAATATGGCGGGAAGAGAGGTTTACGTTGACGGAGAAAGGGTAGAGCTTACCCCGAAGGAATACGAAATTTTATTCTATTTTATAAAGAATAGAGGAATAGCAATTTCCCGCGAGAAATTTTTAATGGACGTTTGGGGATTTGATTTTTACGGTGACGACAGAACGGTAGATACCCACATAAAAATGCTTAGAAGTAATTTAAAGCAGTACAGAAAATTTATAGTAACTTTAAGAGGGTTGGGATACAAATTTGAAGCCTAATAAAAAGCCTGCAAAGCTTAAAAAAATAAAAAGCATAAATTTTAGCTTGTGGCTTAATTTTTCGTTGTTTTCCGTAATCATTATAGTTTTAGTTACGCTTATCGTTAATTTTTTAGTCGCAGGGATTTTTGCAGAGCAGCTGCGAAGCAGGCTTTATGCTATCGGCAATAAAACTATAAACGCTTTAGAAGAAATTAACGCGTCTAACGCGTACTTGATTAATGATTATATAAAAGATATTGAATTGAGTGAAAACGCTGATATATACGTTTTTTCTGCGCAAGGTAGCGTTATTTTGCCCTTTGAAGCGCAAGTGGAAAACGGGAAAGATTTAGTCGAGCAAATTAAACAAAAATTACAGACTGTTGATAGCGACGACGCGTTAATTTATAGCAGTAATAATAGCATTAACTTTGTTAAAAGCTTAAATGGCGAAAGCTATTTAATAATTTCGTTAAGTACGGCATTTATAAACTCTGCAATAAGATTAACGCAAAGGTATTTAATATTAATTGCCTTTATTGCCCTTTTAATTGCCTTTATAATTTCGTATAGCCTAGCGCAAAAATTTTCAGAGCCGTTAAATAGCATTTCGAAAACTTCAATGGAGCTTGCAAAGGGCAATTACGAAGTAAATTTTACCTCTACCGAATATAGAGAATTTGCTCAGCTTTCCGACACTTTAAATTACGCCAAGGATGAAATTAAAAAATCGGGTGATTTTCAAAAGGAATTGCTTGCAAACGTTTCGCACGATTTTAAAACTCCGCTTACTATGATAAAGGCGTACGCTTCAATGATAAAGGAAATTTCTGGTGACGACCCTGAAAAAAGGGAAAAGCATTTACAGGTTATCATTGACGAAACCGATAGACTAACGGGGCTTGTTGACGACGTTTTAAACGTTTCTAAAATTACTACGAATATTGATAAAATTAATAAAAAAGTATTCAATTTAACGGAATTTTTATATTCAATTATTTCAAAATTCGATTACTTGCGCGAAACGCAGGGGTATACTTTTATGGTGGATATAACCCCCGATTTATACACCTTAGCCGACGCCGAAAAAATAGGTCAAGCAATATATAATCTTTTATCTAACGCCGTAAACTACACGGGGGAAGATAAAACCGTGTATATAACCTTAAAGGCAGACTCTATTTCGGGAAGAATAAAATTTTCCGTTCGCGATACGGGCAAGGGTATAAAAAAGGATGATTTGCTGGAAATTTGGGATAGATATTATAGAGTAAAGGAAGCCCATTTGCGTCCCGTTCAAGGTACGGGATTAGGGCTTAATATAGTTAAAACTATATTAGATAAGCACTCGTTTGATTTTGGAGTAACTTCTGAAGTTGGTAAGGGCTCAACCTTTTGGATAGATTTCCCCGAAATTTCACCTAATATTAAAACGCAATAAAGCATAAAAAGGAGCTAAAATTTGTTAGCTCTTTTTTATTTATTTTACTTGTAATAATTAAAAGTTTGGGTTATAATTAAAAGGGGAACGTTTGTTTATATGGAATTTAAATTACATTCAAAATACAAGCCTACGGGCGATCAGCCTCAGGCAATAGAAAAATTAACCGAAGGTGTTTTAGACGGTATAAGAACGCAGGTTTTGGTGGGTGTTACGGGAAGCGGTAAAACCTTTACTATGGCTAACGTAATAAAAAACGTAAATATGCCCACCTTAGTTATTGCGCACAATAAAACGCTTGCCGCCCAACTCTGTAACGAATTTAAGGAATTTTTCCCTGAAAACAGGGTGGAATATTTTGTTTCTTACTACGATTATTATCAACCGGAAAGCTATATTCCTTCAACGGATACTTATATAGAAAAGGATATGAGCTTGAACGACGAAATCGATAAATTAAGAAATTCTGCAACCAGCTCTTTAGGCGAAAGGGAGGACGTAATAGTAGTTGCTTCCGTTTCGTGTATATACGGCTTGGGCGCGCCTGAAGAATATTTCCGCCTTGCAATATCCCTTCGTCCCGGCGATATTTTAGAAAGGGACGAGCTTATGCGAAAATTAGTCGCTATTCAATATCAAAGAAGAGATATCGATTTTCAGCGTTCTTCCTTCCGCGTTCGTGGCGATACCGTGGAAATTTTCCCTGCAAGCAACTCGGAGGTTGCAATAAGGGTAGAATTTTTTGGCGACGAAATTGAAAGAATTTGCGAAGAAAACGCTTTAACAGGTAATATAATTGCCGAATTAAAGCACGCTTTAATTTTCCCTGCAAGCCATTACGCGGTTGGTAGCGATAGGATGGAAAGAGCGCTTGCCATGATAACTGCCGATATGAAGGAAGAGGTGCAAGCATTTTACGATTCGGGTAGAATTTTAGAAGCGCAAAGGCTTGAACAGCGCACTAATTACGATTTGGAAATGATGCGGGAAATAGGTTACTGTAGCGGTGTGGAAAATTATAGCCGTTACTTTGACGGAAGAGAGCCCGGTGAGCCTTCGTTTACACTTTTAGATTACTTCCCCGCAAATAATTTTTTAGTGTTTATTGACGAAAGCCATATGACGATACCTCAAATAAGGGCAATGTATCACGGCGACAGATCTAGAAAGGATAACTTAGTGGGTTACGGATTTAGATTAAAATCGGCATACGATAACCGCCCGTTAACCTTTGAAGAATTTGACCAAAGAATACCTCAGCTTATATGCGTTTCAGCAACGCCTGCCCCTTACGAAATGGAACAGTCGGGGCAAACGGTAGAGCAATTAATTCGTCCCACGGGGCTTTTAGACCCGCAGGTGACTATTCATCCCACAAAGGGGCAAATCGACCATCTGTTAGGGGAAATTAAAGAAGTTATTGCCCAACAAGGTAGGGTTTTGGTAACAACTTTAACCAAAAAAATGGCAGAAAGCTTAACCGACTATTTAAAAGAGCACGGTTTAAGCGTACGCTATATGCACAGCGACATAGATACCTTGGAAAGAATAGACATTATAAACGGATTGAGAAGCGGAGAATTTGATATTTTATGCGGTATTAACCTTTTAAGAGAGGGGTTAGACTTGCCCGAAGTTAAATTAGTGGCGATTTTAGATGCCGACAAGGAAGGCTTTTTGCGAAGCGAAACCTCTTTGGTTCAAACGATCGGCAGAGCGGCGAGAAACGCTGAAGGCAGAGTTATTATGTACGCCGATACCGTTACGGGCAGTATGAAAAGAGCTATCGCTGAAACTGAAAGAAGGCGAAAAATTCAAGACGACTATAATAAAAAACACGGAATTATTCCAAAAACTATAATTAAGGAAGTAAAAAGCTCCCTTTCTATAACGACTAAAAAGACCCTTGGGGAAGAAGTTAAATTAAAGGATATTCCAGACGAAATTGAAAAGCTTAAGGCGCTTATGAAAATTGCGTCTGCACAGCTTGATTTTGAAAAGGCTATAGAAATAAGGGATACTATTGCAGAACTTAGAAAAAAATTAGCAAAGAGCAAAAAATAATGAAAGAAGAAATATTCGTTAAAGGCGCAAAAGAAAACAACTTAAAAAATATTGACGTGCATATCCCACGCAATACCTTAACTGTTTTTACGGGGCTTTCAGGTAGCGGTAAATCAACGCTTGCCTTCGATACTATCTTTGCAGAAGGGCAAAGAAGGTATATCGAAAGCTTGTCTTCGTATGCAAGGCAGTTTTTAGGGCAAATGGAAAAGCCTGAAGTGGAGCTTATCGACGGGCTTTCCCCCGCAATATCCATTGATCAAAAAACCACTTCCCACAATCCACGCTCTACGGTAGGAACGGTTACTGAAATTTACGATTATTTTAGGCTTTTATTTGCAAGGGTGGGCGTGCCCCATTGCCCTAAATGTGGCAGAGAAATAAAAAAACAGTCGGTTGACGAAATTGCAGATAAGGTTATGCTAATGCCTACGGGCAGTAAAATAATGGTAGAAGCCCCCGTGGTTAGAGGTAAAAAGGGCGAGTTTGTAAAAGAGCTTGCAAGCTATAAAAAAGGAGGCTACGGTAGGGTAAAAATCGACGGAAATATTTACGATTTACAGGAAGAAATTCATTTAGAAAGAAATATTAGACATAATATTTCAGTTATCGTAGATAGGCTTATAATTAAGGACGGCATTTTAAAAAGACTTACCGATAGCTTAGAAAACGCTTTAAATTTAGCTTCGGGCTTGGTTATTATAGAGTGTGGAGATAACGAAGAATTGTTTTCTACAAGCTACGCTTGCCCTGATTGCGGAATTTCTATTGAAGAAATCGAGCCGAGATTATTTTCGTTTAACACCCCTTGGGGCGCATGCCCAGAATGCTCGGGTTTAGGCTATAAGCAAATTATTGACCCCGATTTAATTTGTCCCGATAAAAATAAAACCTTGCGTGAAGGTGCAATAAAGGTTAGCGGTTGGAATTTAGATTCGTCTTCAATGACTCAAATGTATATCAATTCGCTATCTAAAGTGTATAACTTTTCTCTCGACGTGCCTGTAAAGGATTTGCCTAAAGAGGTTTACGATATGTTAATGTGGGGCAACGGTGGCGAAAAAATAGAGCTTACCTACAACGCTTATCGTTTTTCCGGCAGTTATAAAACGGCGTGGGAAGGATTTGCCGCAAACTTGCAAAGAAGATATACTCAAACCTCTTCCGATAGCGTTAAGTTCGATATTGAGCGTTATATGCGCATTTCCGATTGTCCTTGTTGTAAGGGTAAGCGCCTTAAAAAAGAAGCGTTAGCAGTTACTGTTGGTGGTAAAAATATTGCAGAAGTATGCGATATGTCGGTTGACAGTTTAAAGAATTTTACCGACTTTGGCTTTTTTAGCGATACCGAGCATATGATAGCAGACAGTATCATAAAGGAAATTGACAATAGAATTAGCTTTTTGCAAAACGTCGGGTTAGGTTATTTAACGCTTTCGCGCAGCGCCGCAACCCTTTCGGGCGGAGTAAGTCAGCGAATAAGGTTAGCTACGCAAATAGGCAGCGCGCTTACGGGCGTTTTATATATTTTAGACGAGCCGAGTATTGGTCTTCATCAAAGGGACAATATGAAGCTTTTACAATCGTTGCAGGGCTTGCGCGATTTGGGTAATACCTTAATAGTCGTCGAGCACGACGAAGATACTATAAAAGCAGCCGATTATATAGTTGATATTGGACCTAAAGCAGGGGTGCACGGCGGAGAAGTAGTGGCTTGCGGAACGCAAGAAGATATTATGAACGAGCCTAAATCTATAACGGGCGACTATTTGGCGGGCAGAAGAAAAATAGAAGTTCCCCCCGTTAGGGTAGCGCCTGACGGAAGATGGTTAAAGGTTAAGGGATGTAGGCAAAACAACCTTAAAAATATTGATTTTGAAGTTCCCGTTGGGCTTATTACTGCCGTTACGGGCGTTTCCGGCTCTGGTAAATCAAGCATAGTAAACGAAATTATTTACCCTTATTTAGCAAACAAGTTAAACGGTGCACGTCAGCTTTTAGGTAAATGCGACGGGTTTGAAGGCGTTGAGTACTTTGATAAAATAATTGCAATCGATCAGCAACCGATAGGAAGAACGCCCCGAAGCAATCCCGCAACCTATACGGGAGTATTTACGATGATTCGTGATTTATTCGCTGCAACCCCCGATGCGAGAGAAAGGGGTTATAAAAGCGGAAGATTTTCGTTTAACGTTGCAGGGGGAAGATGCGAGCATTGTACCGGCGACGGGATTTTAAAAATAGAAATGCACTTTTTGCCCGATATTTACGTGCCTTGCGAGGTTTGCGGAGGAAAAAGATATAACCGTGAAACCTTGGAGGTTAAGTATAAGGGTAAGAGTATTTCTGACGTTTTAGAAATGACTATTGAAGAAGCAACGGAATTTTTTAAGCCCGTACCCGCGATATACAACAAGCTTTCTACGCTTTGCGACGTAGGTTTAGGTTATATAAAGCTAGGGCAAAGCGCAACTACGCTTTCGGGCGGGGAAGCGCAAAGGGTTAAGCTTGCAACCGAGCTTTCTAAACGAACGACGGGTAAAACCTTTTATATTTTAGACGAGCCAACCACGGGGCTTCATAGCTACGACGTGGAAAAGCTTGTAAAAATTATTACAAGGCTTAGAAGCGGAGGTAACACTGTTTTAGTTATAGAGCATAATTTAGATGTTATTAAAACTGCAGACTATATTATCGATTTAGGTCCTGAAGGTGGCGACAACGGCGGTACGATAGTCGCAGTAGGCTCGCCCGAAGAAATTGCAAAGGTGGAAAACAGCTATACCGGGCAATTTTTAAAAAATATTTTACAATAAATATCAGATAATTAAAAAACGGCGAATTTTTTCGCCGTTTTTTTGTGTCGGAAAATTGTAATTTAGAATACTTATAATTAAAGAAAGTTAAGGAGAGTGCACACATTAAGCCTTTAAACGTTTTAAAACCGTACCCTACGACGGACGGAATTTTACCTGATTGCTATTCGTTAAAGTTAATTTCACCTGCTTACGCTTCGTCGCAAAGCGAGCTAAATACAATATTGCAATATACCTATCACGGCTATTTTATAAACGCTTTAGGGCTTAAAAAATATGCCGAAGTATTAGAGCAAGTTTCTATTTGCGAAATGATACACCTAAAGCTTTTAGGCGAAACTATACTTGCTTTGGGGGCACAGCCAATATATACTTACAATCCGCCTTGCGCATTTAACTTCTATTCTACTAAATTCGTAAGCTATTCAACCTCGCCGATACATATTTTTGAAGATAGCGTTAGGGCGGAAGCAGACGCTATACGCAGTTATAAAAAAATTTATTCAAATTTAAAAAACGAGCATGTAAAGGAAATAATTTACAGAATTATTGAAGATGAAGAACTGCATTTGCAAACCTTTAAACAAATTTTATGCACTATTAAAGGTTGACACGGCTTATCTTAATGATATAAAATAAAAATATGAAGTTTTTTGACGTCGCAATAATAGGTGGGGGTGCTTCGGGGCTTGCCTGCGCATCCCACCTTGCTGAACTTAATAAAAATTTGAATATAGCCGTAATTGACGCAGGCGAAAGATTAGGTAAAAAGCTTGCTTCTACGGGTAACGGACAAGGTAACGTTACTAACAAAAATATGGGTGTAGAGCATTATTTTGGCGGTATGAAGCACCTTGTAGAAAGCATAGCTTGCACAACCGATAAAATTTATTTGGAAGAGCAATTATTTAAGTGTATGCTTGTTGCTGACGAGCAAGGAAGGGTTTACCCCGGGGGAAAACAGGCTTCTTCACTATGCGATAGCTTAATTGCCGACTTAAAAAGGGCTAATGTTGAGGTGCTGCTTTCTACCAAAGTAAAGGAAATTAATAAGAGTAAAAATTTTGAAATAATTTTAAGCGACAACAGCAAAATTTTTGCCAAATATGCAGTACTATGCGTGGGAGGAAAAGCGCAAAAGCAATTTAAAACTGACGGCTCTTCATACGCGTTAGCGCAAGGCTTCGGGCATACCTTAACAAATCTTTATCCTTCGCTCGTACAGCTTAAAACCGATACTACACACATAAAAACGCTTAAGGGAATTAGGGCGGATTGCAACCTTTCTGCTTTCGTAAACGGCAAAAAAGTCGCCGAAAAAAGAGGAGATATAATTTTTACCGATTACGGCGTTTCGGGTAATGCGGTATTTTATATTTCGGCGTTTATTGTTGACAAGCAAGACGCTACGCTATCTATCGAATTTTTACCTCAAGTTAGCGGTATAGAAAAAGATATTATACGCAAAAAGTCGTTAGGATACGAAAAAAGCGAGCTTTTATCGGGAACTTTGCACAATCAAATAGGTAGAGCAATAATAAAGCGTTGCAATACCGACGACGAAAAAATAATAGCAAATACCGTTAAAAACTTTACTCTCCCCGTTATAGGTACGCTTGGCTTTGATTACGCTCAGGTTACTAAAGGCGGTGTAAAAATGGAAGAAATTTCAAACGAGCTTGAAAGTAAATTTGCTAAAAACCTATTTTTAGCCGGCGAAATTTTAGACGTTGATGGCGAGTGCGGTGGCTACAATTTACATTGGGCGTTTGCAAGTGGCTATACCGTTGCTGAAGCGATAGCAAAAAGAGAAAAATGATTAAAAGGCTTGATAATTTAAAACTAAATATTAAAAGAGAGGAAAGCGATTTAATTAAGGTTGCCGAAAAAGCCGTAGGTGCAAAATTTAAGTATTTTAAAATACTTAAAAAGTCGTTGGACGCAAGGGATAAAAACAATATTTTTTGGCTTTATTCCATAGCTTATTCTACCGAAAACGAAACGCTTGTGCCTAAAAGCTTTAAAAAAATCTCATCATGCCCTAAAATAGTCGTGGTGGGAAGTGGTCCTGCCGGGCTTTGCTGTGCTATAAGGTTAGTTGAACACGGCTTTAAGCCCATAATCGTTGAGCGTGGCGGTCCTGTTGAAGAAAGAGATAAAGCCGTAAATTTATTTATAAGCGAGCGTGTTCTTAACAAGAATTCCAACGTGCAGTTTGGCGAAGGCGGTGCAGGTACTTTTTCGGACGGTAAATTGAATACGCAAACCAAAGACGGACTTAATAAAGAAGTATTAGAAATTTTTGTAAGGTTTGGTGCTCCGCAAGAAATTTTATATTTAAACAAACCGCATATCGGCTCTGATATTTTAAAGGGCGTGCTTGTAAATATTAGAAAATATCTTGAAGAAAACGGTGCAATATACCTTTTTAATACGCAATTTGTAAGCTTTGAAAGCAAAGACGATAAAATTGTAAGCGTAAAATTAAAAAACACAATAAACGGTAATGAAAGCCAAATGCAAGCAGACGGTGTAGTTATTGCTTTGGGGCATTCTGCTCGCGATACCTTTGAAATGCTAAACGGTAGCGGCGTTTTAATGGAAGCAAAGGACTTTGCCGTCGGCGTACGAATTGAGCATTTAAATAAAAATATAAGCTTTGCACAATACGGAAAAAATTATAATTTATTGCCGTCAGCCGATTATAAATTAGTTTCCCACGCGCACGAAAGGACTGTATTTTCCTTTTGTATGTGCCCGGGTGGCGTAGTAATTCCTTCTTCAAGCGAAGAGGGAGGAGTCGTTACTAACGGTATGAGCCTTTATGCAAGGGACGGTAAAAATTCAAATTCAGCTTTAATGGTGCAAATGCGAAAAAGTGATTTTGGCGCGGACGATTTGTTTGCCGGTATGCGCTTTCAACGCGATATTGAACGAAGAGCATACATTGCAGGCGGAAGCAATTATAAAGCCCCTGTACAGCTTTTTAAGGATTTTGCAAAAGATAAATTGTCTAACTCCTTTGGGGAGGTTTTGCCAACCTACGGCACGGGCGTTAATTTTGCGCCGCTTAGCGAGGTTTTGCCCAAAATCGCAGTTGACGCATTAAAGGTTGCCATACCCGATATGGCTAAAAGGTTAAAGGGATTTGATAGCGGAGATGCGATTATAACGGGCGCGGAAACAAGATTTTCTTCTCCTGTAAAAATAATAAGAGATGAAAAGTGCCGAAGCGTATCGTATAAAAACTTATTCCCTTGCGGTGAAGGTAGCGGTTATAGTGGCGGTATAACCAGCTCTGCTGCAGACGGCTTAAAAACCGCAGAAAATATTTTTGAAATTTTTGATAGTACGATAATTTGATAATATAAAAAAGATATCCCACGATTACTTCGTGGGATATCTTTTTTAATAAAGCTTAAATAGTATCTACGTTAATTAAGTTGGAATTACCGCTTTTGCCGTTAGGGTTGCCACCGGTTAAAACGATTTTATCACCCTTTTTAATAAAGGGCAAATCCTTTGCTGCACGCTTTGCAAAGTGGAATAATACTTCAATAGAATTAAACTCTTCGCTAAGAACGGGAATAACGCCCCAGCTTAACGCAAGCTTTCTATAAGCTCTCTCGTCAGTCGTCATACCTATAATGTCAATCATAGGGCGGAAACGGGAAACGAGCCTTGCAGTTGCGCCCGTTCTTGTGCAAACGACTATAACCTTTGCGCCTAAATCGCTTGCTAAGGTGCAAGCAGAGTGGGAAATTGCTTCCGCTACGCTTGAAATATTATATTCTCCGTTGTTGATGTGCTGAATATAATTAATATTGTTTTCTGCTTGAAGCGCAATTTTGCCCATAGCTTTAACTGCTTCTACGGGGTATAAGCCTGCTGCCGTTTCGCCGGAAAGCATAATGGCGGAGGAGCCGTCGTAAACGGCGTTGGCTACGTCCGAAATTTCTGCTCTAGTAGGGCGGGGATGCTTGGTCATTGATTCAAGCATTTCGGTTGCGGTAATGCTTCTTTTACCGTTAATTCTGCAACAAGTAATAATCCTTTTCTGTATGTTAGGCAATTCTTCAAAGGGAACTTCTACACCCAAATCGCCACGGGCTACCATAACGCCTTGACTTTCTTTTACGATTGATTCAAGGTTGTTAACACCCGCTCTACTTTCTATTTTTGCAATAACTTCAATTTCGCCGTCTTTGCATCCACATTCCCTTAAATAGTTTTTAACGTCAACTAAATCTTGTGCTTTTGATACGAAAGAGCATGCTATAAAATCAACGCCTTGCTCAACGCCGAATTTAATATCGGCTTTATCTTGTTCAGAAAGATAAATCATATCAAAGCATTTATCAGGGAAAAACATTGACTTTCTGTTAGAAATTTCTCCGCCGACAACGGTTTTACAAATAACGTCGGGCGCTTTAACTTCAATAACTTCAAAAATAACTAAGCCGTTGTTAAGCAAAATTTTATCGCCGGGAAACATTTGCTCGCAAATGCCTTTAAACGAAACGGAAACTCTTTTTTCGTTACCAACTATTTCTTCGGTGGTAAAGGTAAAAATATCGCCGTCACGCAAGGTGATTTTTCCGTTTTCAAAAGTTCTAATTCTAAATTCAGGGCCTTTAGTGTCTAACATAATAGGAAGAGAAACCTTTTTAAGCTCCCTAACCTTTTTAATTAACGCAATTTTTTTTGCGTGCTCTTCATGCGTCCCATGTGAAAAATTTAATCTGGCAACGTTTAAGCCTGCGTCAACTAATTTGCATAAAATTTCTTCAGTTTCGCTTGCGGGTCCAATAGTGCCAATAATTTTAGTTTTTCTCATTATAATCTCCAAAAAATTTCGTACGCCATATATTTTAAATCAAAATTTAAAAAAAATCAATAATTGCCACCATAAATTAATACACTTAATTAAAAAAATATGTTAAAATGTTGTTAATTCGAGTTAATTATACGGTCGCGGGCTATGAAAATAGCGTGAGGAAAGTCCGAGCATCATAGGGCAAGGGTGCCTGCTAACGGCAGGAGAAGGCGACTTCAAGGAAAGTGAACAGAAATATACCGCAGTAATTTTACTGTAAGGGCGGAATGGCGAGGTAAGAGCTCACCGTCGCCGTGGTAACACGGCGAGCAAATTAAACCCCACTCGATGCAAGATTGGGCTTTTGGCTGGCTTTAATGCCAAGGCTGCCCGTCTGCCAAAGGCTGTTAATATCGCTTGAACTTATCGGTGACGGTAAGGCTAGATAGATGACCGTACACGACAGAACTCGGCTTACAGATTAATCTCGAATTATATTTATATAAGGCTTGGCGTAGATTCGCCAAGCCTTATTCCTATAAGCGAATAATTTTAACTTTTTCGCACATATTAATTTTATCTCAAAGGAGGTATTATTATGAGATTAAATTGTGGCGATAATTGTCCTAAAACAGGTTCTTACACTGCTTACGACGAAAACGGTAAAGAAGTTAAAACCGTGCACGTAAACAAGGGCGACAGAATGCCCCCTACACAGATTGAAAACTGTTATTACGAATCTGACGACTAATTAAAAAAATCTCGGCTTAGCCGAGATTTTTTTGTTATATTTTTATTAAGGTTACAATGATATCTATAAGTGATAATGTTAAGGCACACAAAGTCAATCTCGAGGAGCGTAGCGACGGAATAGCGATTGTTTGACTTTATCGCAATCGCGTCAGGATCCAAAGAGATTCTTCACTACGCTCAGAATGACAGTAAGTATAAAAAATGAACGCACCCCTTGCCTCCCTATGACGAGGGAGGTGTCAACGCAGTTGACGGAGGGAGAGAACCATCCCACCCCTTCCCCCCTTCCCCCCTAAACAAGGGGGGAAGGGGGACCGCTTGCGGTGGATGAGGGGTTTAAAGTTAAGTAAACGGTTTTTCTTATAAAAGTGGGTGGAGATTCTTCGTTTCACTCAGAATGACGGCAAGGAAACAATTTAACGCTTTACTTAACGAAAGAAAATATTAAAAAACACAAATTTGCCTATTGACAAAATTAACCTTGTGTTATATAATAAAAAAAGGAGAAAAATTATGAAAATTTTTACAAAAATTTTAACGGCGGTTTTATCTATAACAATGCTTTTTAGTGTTGCTGGCTTTTCTGCGTGCGGAAACAGCGACCTTGAAGTAAAAGTTATAGATAAAATATATATTTTTTATATTGCTTTGACTGTTGTAATAGGTTTAATCGCTGCTTTATTTATAATAGGTGGAAAGCAGAATATTAAAAAAAACCAAAAAAATATATTAATTATAATTTTGGCATGTGTAATATCTTCAGGTGTATTTTTGGGCGTTGTATGGTTAATCATGATTTATTTTAATAGCTTATCTCCAACATATGCAGAATATTGCGATTTTTTATATTCAATAGAATACGTTAATGATCAAGGCGAATACGTTGTTGAAGAAAAAGGGACCTATTCGTTTGTAAGATTACAAGGCTTAAGTGATGCAGGAAAAGGAAAAGAAATTATTATTGTTCCCGAATATATCGAAGGATACAAGGTTGAAGAAATAGGTTACTCAGAATCGGTTGTTAACGAAGGAATTTGGGAAAGTGAACGTTTAAAAAAAGTGTATATACCGTTTTCAGTATCCGTTTCAAGAACGGCTTTTCAAAAATGTGAAAAATTAGAAAAGGTTATTTTATTAGCTCATAAAGCTGATGGATATGACGATAGAAATGGTACTAACGTTTACTGTACGAGCTATTATTATGAGGCTGAAAATGTTACAAATAAATATGTTTCCATAACTGGATCGACAATTTATTTTAGCAACGTTTCTTATTATTATAACTACGAAAATGCGCCCAACGACGGATATTATTGGGTAGACGATTACGATTATAATAGTAAAATAGAATTTATTCCTAAGATGCCCGAACGAGAAGGATATATTTTTGATGGATGGTATAAGGAAGCAGAGTGTATAAATGCGTGGAATTTTGAACTTGATAAATTGCCCGAAACTGAATATGATAGCGAAGGCAGTTCGATTTATCAAGAAACCAAGCTTTATGCTAAATGGATTGGATAAAGTGAGTATTAAGTATAAAAATTAAAAAACTATTTAAATGTATTATTTTATTTATTATTTTTTGTATAGCTTTTATTCTTGTATGTAACAGTTACGATGGTATCATTAATGTATTTGCAAGTGAGAACTCTATCTCGCTTTTTACAGGAATAAGTGGTAGCCCCAATGCAGGAAATGAATTATATAATGCAACAAATACATATCAATATAATGGGGATAATGTTAGTGGAAATAGGAGCTATGTCTATTTTGATACTAGTCCTGCGGAAAAGAATAATAATGTTGTGGCTTCAAGCTCGCCACAAATTACTGTATTAACACATGGTTTTGGTGGAGCTGCATCTCATTGGAGCAATAATGGTAATGGGTTCGCTTACGATCAAAATTCATTGTTTGAAAGATTAAACATAGAGCTTTCAAAAATTGACGGAGCTGGCGCGAATGTGTATTGGGCTAATATGCAAAGTTCTAAGTCTTTTTATCTTGTAGATTTAAAAGACCAAAAAAATATTGATGTTTATGGAAAATATCAGATTGTTGAAACAATATCTACCATAACAGATATTTCAAAACACATAATTATTATTTTTGATTCTTCTAATGGTGGTGCGTATAATTACCAAATTTATGAAGAGTTCAATTACATGATAAGCAAAATTGTTTATGATATAAAATGTTTAAGCGGTGGGGAATTACCTAAAATAAATTTAGTTGGGCATAGTCGTGGAGGTGTAACAAATTTGCAATATGCGTTAGATCATCCAGACATGGTAGCATCTATGTTTAGCTTAGGCACGCCTTACTTTGGCTCAGATACTGCATCAACAGACATAGGCGCTATGGTTGCAGGAGGGGGAATAGGATTAGATGACATCATTGATAGAAATAGATATCTTGAATATTTTTATCGTTGGAATGATGGTTATGATAGATTGTATACACAAATAGATGCACATGCATTGGGAGGATATTCAGATAGTGATTTTGTTTTTGATGCGTTGATTGAAAGTGATAGTGAAATTGTTGAAAGTAATGTCACGGATAGTGTTTTGATGTCTATAAAATGGGCGATAAAAAGTCTTCCTGGCGTTGTAAGGGCTCTTGATGGTGAGGCGGAAACTTTAGATTTCTTATTATCGCTATTAAGAGATGAAGATTATGATGAAAGTGAATTAGAGAGTTATATTCAGATTATCACGGATATGCAATATTTTAATGATGACGAGGATATGGGGTTTTGGGAAGATTTATGGGACAATATTGTTCATAATATAGCTTTTGTGGGGTGCCCATATTTTATGAATGACTTGCTGGTTGACTTGCCATCTCAAATTGGTATTGATGAACATAGTGATACATACAGGTCATATATGTTCAAAATATATACAAAGTGTTTTAGAGAAGATGATTACGAAATTGGAACTTCGAAAAAACTTTCCTCACCTTCTATGCCGGCAATTGTTCATAATTTAGAGGCGCGTGATGATGATTTTATAAATTATATAATAGCGAATATTGAGTTGGGTGCTAGAAATAATGTTTTTTTATATAAACAGACATCTGCGACAACAGCTATACTTACGGGGTATTGTGGAAATATTTTAACAGGAAATGTCGTACTCCCCTCCATAATTGATGGATTTATAATTACTAATATTGCATCTGATTTGTTTAAAGGTATGGGAACCAATATATCCAGTATTGCAATACCAAATTCGATATGTACCATTTCAAATGGTGCCTTTGTTGGTATGCGTAATTTACAAAACGTTACTTTTGCAAGCGGTAGTCAACTTTCAAGTATAGGTAGCCAAGCCTTTTGGGGTTGTAGTAATTTAACTAGTATAACAATCCCTGCGACGGTAACTAGTATAGGCTCTCATGCCTTTGCGGATTGCTCAAATTTGCAAAGTGTAACTTTTGCAGAAAATAGTCAGTTAACCAATATAGATTATCAAGCATTTTTAGATTGCAGTAGTTTAGAGAGTATAGAAATTCCTGCGGGAGTTACTTCCATAACAACAGGTATGCTACGAGATTGTACCTCGTTAGAAAGCGTAACGATTGCAAGTGGTAGTCAATTAACAAGTATTGGTCAAAATGCTTTTACGGGATGCAGTTCGTTGCAAGATATAGAATTATCAAATTCGCTTACTACGATAGCAAACCAAGCATTTTATGGCTGTACAAACTTGACGGAAATTTCGTTGCCAGCAAGTGTAACAAATATAGGCGCTCAGGCTTTTTCGGGGTGTAGTAGTCTTGAAAAGGTGGTAATGTATAACCAAACTACAGTGCCTACCTTGGGGACAAATGCTTTTAATTCAACTGCAAGCAATTTAAAAATATACGTGCCGTATTCTTTAGAAAACGCCTATAAAACAGCAACAAATTGGAATAGTTACGCAAGCAAAATAGACGGCTGTTATATTGAAAACGGCAAAGCCTACGTAACGGAAAGCGGAACGGTTAACGTAGCAGACCAAACTGAATTGGTAACTTTATATTCTTATAATTTAAGCGACGTATGGGCGGATTATGGAGAGCATTTATACGGCGAAGCGTTTATAGCAGTTGGCGGAAGTCGAGTGTTCTACGTAGATTGTTCAATAGACTGTGATTATGGCGAAATGATAAATTGCTCGTTAAAAATAGAGGTAGAAGCAACAACGTCGTGCATATTAATAAATAGCGATAAACAGTTCGTTGCAGAGTGCTTTATAGAGGACGGAATATTGTCCGTGCCCTATTTAGAAATATACAATAGTGGCGAGGGTTTTTATTTGCTACCTATAATGCCAAATACGCAAGTGATTGAATTTGAGCCGTCTGATATTTTTATGGAATATACTGCAAGGATTTACGTTTAAAAATTGGTGCAGTAAAAAGTCAGCTAAATAATTAAAAAACAGCCCCGAGGCGACCTTAATATTAAGGCTCGCCTCGGGGTTGTTTTTTGCAAATTAAGCTTTTTATTAAACGGATATAAAGGTATAATTATAAGTTTTTTTATTGTTAATAAAATCCCAAATTTTATCGGCAAATTCGCAAATTTCAAAGCATTTTTTTGCTGATACGGAAAGTGAATTTTTATTTTTTTGTAAAATTACGGTAGGGAAAGAAGATTTTGAAAGGGAAGATAAAATTAAGTCGATTTTATCTTTATTAATTGCCAACGGTTTTAAATATAAATCGTTTTGCAAAAATTCCAAAGCGTCGTATTTGTATAATTTTAACAAATTAGCGCATAAAATTCTTTTAATTCTCGAAGCGGAATAACGCTTTGCACAAGTATTTGCAATAATGCTTTCAAAATCCTGCATTTCACAGTTTTTTAGTTTATTTTCTAAACCTTCGGTACACCCAAAAACTTCTTTTAACTGCTCTTTGTTCGTAGATAAAAGGGAAAATAAACAATAATTTTTAAAAATGCGTTGAATATCTTGCTCGATTTTTAAATCGCAATATACATAATTTGGAACATTGTTTATAACCTTATCCGAATTAAGATTTTGCCTTATTGCACTCGCGGAGGAATAGTTTTGCGCAAGATTTTCGTCGTTATATCCACAGCCGATTCGCCGTATGGGAAGAATATTAATTTCAGATTTATATTTTAAAATTGCCTTCGTGTATTCAACCCCTAAAATATTATTTGGCATTGATAAAAATCCGTGCTTTCCACCACATTTTTCAAACGCGTAATTGTAGCTTTTAATATAACTTTCGCCTAAATTAAGTTGTTCGTTAAGGTAGGCGGTAAATTCTTTAGGTTCATTAATCAAAAGCTCTGCAGATTGTAAAAATGCGCCTTTATCGCAATCTTCGCAACCGAAGGCAAGGGTAGTAACCTCGGGGATGGAAGAAAGTATTTTTATCGCGCCCTGTGCAAAAATTTCGGCAGGGGCAACGGCAAAGGGAGCAGGAAGCTCTAAAACGGCGTCTGCACCGCTTAATACGGCGTGCCTTGCTCTTTTAAATTTATTTAAAAGGCAAATATCGCCTCTTTGTGTAAAATTACCGCTCATAATACACAATACGCTATCGCAACCCGAAAGCTTTTTTGCCGTTTCAATTAAATATTTATGGCCGTTATGGAAAGGATTAAATTCACAAATAATTGCACAAATCTTCATAATATGTCTTTACTTTTTTAAAAAAATATTGTATAATATTTTTGTATGGTATTCCGAAGGCTCGGTTTATTATATTATAACCTAAATTTTAAGATAAATAAAGTGTTTTAAGGAGAAAGATATGTCATTACTTGATGAAATCAAGGCAAAAGCCTCTGCGCTTAAAAAGACGATAGTTCTTTGCGAAGGTGAAGATAAGCGCGTTGTTGAAGCGGCAGCTCAAATTACCAAAGAAGGTATAGCAAAAATCGTTCTTGTAGGCAACGAAGAAGAATGCAAAAAGGTTGCACCTGAAGTTGACCTTACGGGAATCGTGCTTATTGACCCTTTGACTTCCGATAAAACTGTAGAATACGCTAATATTTTATACGAAGCAAGAAAAGCTAAAGGTATGACGGAAGAGCAGGCGTTAGCACAAGCTAAGGATAGAACTATGTTCGGCGCGTTAATGCTTAAAGCAGGCGACGTTGACGGTTACGTTTCCGGTGCTTGCCACTCAACCGCAAATACCCTTCGTCCCGGACTTCAGGTTGTTAAAACCGCGCCCGGCATCAAAACCGTTTCCAGCTGCTTTATTATGATTGCACCCGAAGGGGAAAATAAATATAATCCCGACGGCGTTGCTGTTTTTGCTGACTGTGCAATTAACATTGAACCCGACGCTCAACAGCTTGCAGACATTGCAGTTTCTTCCGCAAAAACGGCAAAGGCGATTGCGGGAATTGAACCTAGAGTTGCTATGCTTTCCTTCTCAACGAAGGGTTCCGGTAACGACGATAAGTTCTTTAAATCAGTACCCAAGGTTCAAGAAGCAACCGCGCTTGCAAAGGCAATGGATCCCGATATCGCATTAGACGGCGAATTCCAGTTCGACGCTGCAGTTGCGCCCGAAGTTGGCCAGTTAAAAGCCCCCGGCTCAACCGTTGCAGGTTATGCAAACGTATTCGTTTTCCCCAACATAAACGCAGGCAATATCGGCTATAAAATTGCACAGCGCTTTGGTAACTATATGGCAATCGGCCCCGTATGCCAAGGCTTTGCTAAACCTTTAAACGATTTGTCGCGTGGATGTAGCGTAGAAGATATCGTCGCTACCGTTGCTGTAACCGCGCTTCAAGCAGAATAATAAGAGGTGAAATATGAAAGTTTTAGTTGTTAACGCAGGTAGCTCTTCACTTAAATATCAGCTTATTGATATGGAAACTGAAGCGGTTTTAGCAAAAGGCGGCGTTGAAAGAATAGGTCTTCCCGCATCCCTATTAAAGGCAAAGGGTAACGGCAAGGAAAAGGTTTTTGAAAAGGACATGCCTAACCATAAAATTGCAATCGAGCTTGTTTTAAGCGCATTGCAGGATAGCGACGTTGGCGTAATTAAGTCTATGGACGAAATTAACGCGGTTGGACACAGAATGGTTGCAAGTGGCGAATATTTTAACAAAACCACCGTAGTTACCGAAGAAGTATTAAAGATTTTAGAAGAAAAAACCTACGAGCTTGCGCCCTTACATAATCCCCCCGCAGTAACCGGTGTTCGCGCTTGTATGGAGGTTATGCCCAATACGCCTATGGCGCTTGTTTTTGATACTTCCTTCCACGCAACTATGCCCGAAAAGGCTTATTTATACGGTATTAATTACGAAGATTATAAAGCTTACGGCGTAAGAAAGTACGGCTTCCACGGCACAAGCCATAAGTTTGTATCTCAAGAAGCGGCTAAATATTTAGGCAAAAAGCCTGAAGAGCTTAAAATTGTAACCTGCCACCTTGGCAACGGATCTTCCATTTCTGCAGTTGACGGTGGAAAATGTGTTGATACCACTATGGGCTTTACGCCTCTTGCAGGTATTTTAATGGGCACTCGCTCCGGCGATATTGATGCGTCTGCTGTTGAATTCCTTGCTAAAAAGAAGGGTATGACTCACGCAGAAATTATTAACTATCTTAATAAAAAGTGCGGTGTTGCAGGTATTTCCGGCGTTTCGAGCGATTTTAGAGATTTAGAAAAGGGAATGGCAGAAAACAACGAAAGATGTATTCTCGCTTTAGATATGTTCTCTTATCAAACTAAAAAATTCGTGGGTGCGTATGCCGCAGCTATGGGCGGACTTGACTGCATAGTATTTACCGCAGGCATTGGCGAAAATACCCCTTATGTAAGACAGGAAGTTTGCAACGGCCTTGAATTTTTAGGCGTTAAAATCGATTTAGAAAAGAACAAGTTAAGACCTGGCGGTTCTATTTTAGATTTAACTGCTCCCGGTGCAAAAACTAAAGTTCTTATAGTACCTACCAACGAAGAATTAGTAATTGCAAGAGAAACGGCAGAAGTTTTATAAAAAATTGTTTTTGTAATTGCAAAATAAGTTGACATTGTATTTTTTATATTATATAATTTTGTAGTCAATTTAGGTATGATTATTGAAGTAAGAAAGCTTAACGCATTAAAAAAGTACACGGGCGAATTCGAATTTGTATATAACGCCCCTAAAGATAAGCTTTTATTGCCCTTTGTTGAATTTGAAGGGGATATAAAGGTAAAGGGTGTTTTTGAAATTTACGAAGACGATAGCGTAGGGGTAGATTTTAGCATTTACTACTTGCTTAAAGGTCAATGCTCTTATTGCTTAAAGCCTGCGCAAAAAAGTGTAGAATTTTATTCGGAAGTATTATTCGTACCCGAAGATGACCCCGATTATTATTTTTACGATGGGAATAGAATTGATTTAGCCCCCGCCGTAAACGACGCAATACTTTTTAGTCAGCCGGACGTTTTGTTGTGCCGCGAAGACTGTGAAGGTATTAATATAAACTAAAAAGGAAAATTTTTAAGAGGTGGATATATATGGCAGTACCCAAGAATAAACAGTCTAAAAGCAGAACAAACAAAAGATTTGCAAACTACAAGGCAACGGCTCCTACTCTCGTAGAATGCCCTCATTGCCATTCTTACATGCAAGCTCACAGAGTATGCGCAAGCTGCGGCTATTACGACAAAGTTGAAGTAATTGCTCAAGAAGAAAAGAAAAACTAATTTTGTAACAAAATTTAACGGATTGTGTTTTTACACAGTCCGTTTTTTCTTTTGTTCTTAAAATAGCTATAGGTTTTAAAATGGTAAATATTCACAAAAAAAGGTGAATTTTCACAAAAAAAATTTTAAAATGCCTATTGACAAAATAAGCATTGTATAATATAATAAATACAATAATATCAATTTTTGCCTTTCAATTGTGTTGTGATACAGGTGGCACCGATTCGCCACCTCTTGCCTCCCTATAACGAGGGAGGTGTTATCGCAGTTACCACCCCTTGCCTTCCCCTTGGGGGGAAGGGGGACCGCTTGCGGTGGATGAGGGGTTTACTTTGCTGTAATTTAACACCGCTGTATTGTTTCGCTCGATGTCATACTGAGCGAAGCCGAACCCGAAGGGCAACTGCATTGCAGTTTGGTATCTCGAGCGAAATATTATTCAAACCATTATCAAAATATAAAAAGGAGAAAAAATTATGAAGTCATTAAAAAGCAAAATACTTACGGCGATTTTGTGTGGATCAATGCTTTTTAGCGCGGTTGGCTTTTCGGCTTGCACAAACGGCGATTTAGAAGCAAAAATCGCCGAATTACAAGCGCAAATTTCCACCCAACAAGCACAAATTACACAGCAACAACAACAAATTGCACAGCTTGAACAAGAAAAGGAAGAATTAGAGGAAGAAATTGCTTTTCTTGAAGGGATGCTGGATTCTAACATTAGTGTAGAGTTCTTATTTGATAGGGTTAGCATATTAGTAAATGAAGAATATAAAGAAGCTTTTTTAAATAAAGAAATTACAATAGAAGATTTTTGCTGGAAAAACGTTGAAAGAGTAGAATACGGCAATTGGTACGCGAATTCATCACCTGAATGCGGAGGGCTCACCGTTTATTTAATTAATTCAGGAGAAATACAAGTATTAAATGCTATGAGCTATTTTAATACATTGGATTTTGTTTATGTAGCAGAATTAGAAATGCTTGATTATTTGGAGTAAAATATGAAAAAGAAAAAAATATTTTTAAATTTAATTTCGCTACTTTTTATATGTGTGTTATTTGGCTTAGCTTCAATAAATTTATTATCCTATAATAGTGGTATAACGGCATATGCGCATGAAATTACTGCTAATGAAAATGAAGATTTTGCTGAAGATAGTATAGTTGTAGTTTTAACAAAAGAGGCAACAAGGCAATTTCTTGATTATACCGTAGAGGATTTTAAAGAAATTAATGCAATTGCGGTTTACGATTTAACAGCAGAAACAGTTGGTTGGGTTGAGAAACAAGTTTTAGGAATACCGACTCAGGAAAAAATGTTAATTAATATTGAAAATTTTAGAAGAATATTAAAAATACAGATATCTGAGAATAATAAAGAAAATGTGTCAAATGCTATAAGTATTCTCGAACAAAGAGAAGATGTTGAATCTGCAAGCCCAAATTATATTTTAAAAACTAACGCTACTTCCAATGATATAAAAAGAAATTTTCAATGGGGATTAAATAATATATCAATAAACGAAGCTTGGAACATATCGACAGGAACAGATAGCGTTCTTGTTGGAGTTATTGATAGTGGCATAGATGCAAGTCATATAGATTTAACAGATAATATTCATAGGAAATCTCCTCACACTTTAGAAAATACACTACATAGGGACTTTACTACTGGAACAGCTGATGGAACAAAGGTTCTTGAGCCTGATGATTTAAATGGACACGGTACGCACGTTGCAGGTATAATAGGGGCAAAAGGAAATAATGCTGAAGGATGTGCGGGTGTTACATGGAATATTGATCTGGTTTCTTTAAGAATATTTAATGAAAATGGAAATGGATCTAGTGGGGATTTAGTGGAGGCTATACAGTATGCTGCTAAATGCAATATCAAAATTTTAAATTATAGTGGTGGAAGTTACAATTTCAATAATAAGGTTAAGAGTGCAATTGATTCATATGAAGGGCTTGTAGTTTGTTCAGCAGGTAATGAAGCTAACAATAATGATGTAAATGCCCACTATCCATCGGATTACGATTTGGATAATATTATATCAGTTGGCGCAATAGATCAAAATGGTGATCGTAGTTCATTTTCAAACTATGGTGAAAACTCCGTACATGTATATGCTCCAGGTGGAAATATATTAAGCACATTACCAAATAATACATATGGGTATATGAGTGGAACTTCAATGGCAGCACCGTTTGTAACAGGTACTGCAGCGTTAATGCTTTCTATTGATCCTTCGTTATCTGGAGAACAATTAAAAGAAGCGATTTTAAATAATTGTGACTATATTGAAATTTCTATACCTGACGGGGAGCAAACTGTTAAAAAATTAAATGCTTTTAGTGCAGTAAATAGCATAGCGTATAAAACTAATGAACAAGGCAATATTATTACAGAATTAAACTATGAGCCAACAGAAGAAGTTTATTTGCCTTCAATTATAAATGGTGTTACGATTACAGGTTTTGAAAGTCAAGTATTTTCAGGTTGGTCTAGCTTAGAAAGCATAACAATTCCTGCAACGATAACGAGTATAGGCGCAGATGCTTTTTTAAATTGTACCTCGCTACAAAACGTAACGTTTGAAGTTGGCAGTCAATTAACAAGTATAGGGTACAATGCTTTTGCGAGCTGTATTAACTTGGGTAGTATAAAAATTCCTAGTAGCGTAACAAGTATAGGCAGTCAAGCTTTTATTGGATGTTCTAATCTTGAAAAGGTAATAATGAGCAGGCAAACAACAATACCAAGTTTGGGGACAAACGCTTTTAATTATACTTATTCGGGTTTGCAAATATACGTGCCGAATACTTTAGAAAATTCTTATAAAACGGCAACGAATTGGAGCAGTTACGCAAACAAAATACAAAGCTGGTATATTGAAAATAATAGAGTATACATAACGGAAAGCGGAACGGTAAGCGTGGCGGACCAAACTGAATTGGTAACGTTATATTCTTTTAATTTAAGCGACGTATGGGCTGATTATGAAGAGTATTTATACGACGAAGCGTTTATAGCGGTTGGCGGAAGCCGAGTGTTTTACGTAGATTGTTTTATAGACTGTGATTATGGCGAAATGATAGAGTGTTCGTTAAAAATAGAGGTAGAAGCAACAACTTCGTGCATATTAATAAATAGCGATAAAGAGTACGTTGCAGAGTGCTTTGTAGAGGACGGAATATTAACTGTGCCCTATTTAGAAATATACAATAGTGGCGAAGGATTTTATTTGTTACCGATAATGCCACACTTGCAAGTAATTCGATTTGAGCCTTCTGATATTTTTATGGAATATACTGCAAAGATTTACGTTTAAATAAAATGAGGAGCGCTTTTTGCGCTTCTTATTTTATTTTTATACCGTTGACAAATTTTTAAATATAAATTATAATCTTTATAGATTATAAACCTAAAATAGGAGAAAATTTTGGTTCAAAACGTTTATACCGTTACGGGTATGACTTGTTCGGCTTGTTCGTCGGGCATAGAAAGGGCTTTAAACAGGTTAGATGGGGTAGAGCTTGCCGAAGTTAGCTTAATGGGTAAAAGCCTTAAAATTAAGTTTGACGAAGGCGTTGTTTCGGAAGAAAAAATATTTTTAACGGTAACTGAGCTTGGTTATAAAATTTATAAGCA
The DNA here is from genome assembly GCA_015069485.1 of Clostridiales bacterium. GTDB lineage: Bacteria > Bacillota > Clostridia > Christensenellales > Borkfalkiaceae > Coproplasma. The sequence continues at coordinate 53,537 of SVIM01000002.1, forward strand.
AAATCAAACGGAAGAAGTAAAAGCGGATAATAACGACAAGCTTTTTGCCCGCTTTATTGCCTCCGTATGTATTTTATTGCCCTTAATTTACTTGTCTATGGGCAATATGCTTGGCGCGCCGTTGCCGTTTTTTATTAATCCTAATAACGGGTACGGGGCGTGGTTTGCTTTAACGCAAGCAATACTTGCGCTTATCGTTATAATAATTAATTTTGCGTTTTTTAAAAATGGAGTAATAGCTCTAATTAAGCGAGTGCCTAATATGGATACCTTGGTTGCGTTAGGCTCGGGCGTTTCGTATATTTACTCTGCAGTTTTAACTGTTTTGGTTTTTTGTGGGCAAGATTTAATGCATTTGCATTTTGAATCTGCTGCAATGATATTAACCTTTGTTACCGTTGGAAAATGGCTTGAAGAAAAATCTAAAAAGAAAACGGGTAGTGAAATTGAAAAGCTTTTAAAGCTTGCGCCCGATAGCGTTACCGTTGAAGAAAACGGCGAACAAAGAATAATTTCTGTAAAGCAAGTTAAGCGTGGCGATATTTTAGTCGTAAAGCAAGGCGATTATTTGCCCGTTGATGGGGAAATTGTTTTTGGCACGGCAATTATAGATAAATCTGCAATAACCGGCGAAAGCTTACCCGTTGAAGTTACCGTTGGCGATAAGGTTACTTCTGCAACACTCAATAAAAGCGGTTTAATAAAAATTAAAGCCGAAAGCGTGGGGGAAGATACTACTCTTTCAAAAATAATAAAAATGGTTAAAGAGGCAGGGGCTTCTAAAGCGCCTATACAAAAGATTGCCGATAAAGTTGCAGGCATTTTCGTGCCGACGGTGGCAATAATTTCCCTTTTAACAGCTTTAATTTGGTTAATAATTGACCAAGGCTTTAACCCCGACCACTCTATAACTTACGCAATTTCCGTTTTAGTCGTTTCTTGTCCGTGCGCGTTAGGGCTTGCAACGCCGGTAGCCATTATGACGGCAACAGGTAAAGCTGCTTCGCTAGGAATTTTATATAAAGATGCCGAAAGCTTGCAAAGGCTATGCAATATCAACTGCATTTTAATAGATAAAACTGCAACTTTAACCTACGGAAGTCCCGAGGTTACCGATATTGTTACTTTTGATTTTAATAAAGAGTTAGCGCTAAAAATTGCTTGCGGAATAGAAATAAATTCTAATCATCCCCTTGCAAAATGTATAGTGGACTATGCAAAAGACGGTGTGCAGGTTCAAAATTTTGAATATTGCGTCGGTAAGGGCGCTATTGCTGACTATGACGGCGAAAGATATTATTTGGGTAATGAAAGGTTAATTTCGCGCGCAAAAATCAATCGTAACATAAAAGATGAATACGAAAAATTGTCTTCTTGCGGAAAAACAGTTATTTATTTAGCAAATAACAGTAGGGTAGTCGCTCTTATTGCCGTTGCTGATAAAATTAAAGCTACAAGCAAAAATGCAGTTAATCTTTTAAAGCAAAGGGGATTGCGAGTTGCCATGCTTACCGGCGACGAAAAAGCTACTGCAAAGGCTGTGGCAGATAGCGTAGGAATTAACGAGTTTTTAGCCGAGGTTATGCCGGAAGATAAATATACTGCCGTTATAAACACTCAAAGCGTAGGCGGATGCGTCGCTATGGTGGGGGACGGAATTAACGACGCTCCTGCCTTAAAACAAGCGGACGTAGGTATTGCTATTGGTTCAGGGACGGACGTTGCGATAGATTCCGCCGGCGTGGTATTAGTAAACGAAGATATTCAATCTTTAGATACCGTTTTTGATTTAAGCAAAGCAACCGTTAAAAACATAAAACAAAACTTGTTTTGGGCGTTCTTTTATAATATCATTATGATCCCCGTTGCGGCGGGGGCGTTAAGCTTTGTCGGCATTTATTTTAACCCTATGATTGCGTCTGTGTGCATGAGCTTATCTTCGCTATTCGTGGTTTTTAATGCATTAAGACTTTTAAATTATAAAAACAAAAATATTACTAAGGTGGATGATTATATGAAGAAGATAATTCATATCGAAGGTATGTGTTGTCAACATTGCGCAAAGAGAGTTGTAAACGCAATTTCCGTCGTTAAAAACGTAATTTCTGCAGACGTAAAATTAAAGAAGAATATTGCAGTTATTAGAAGCAGAGAAGAGGTTTTAGACGAAGAAATTATAAAGGTTGTGAAAGAGGCGGGCTATACCGTAACCTCAATAGAGAATAAATGACAAAAATACAAGTTTTGTAACAATATTTTATCTTGTATCATTTTGACATATAAGCATATTTTCCGTTAAAATATTTATGGAGGTTAAGTATGCAAGATATGATGTTACTCGATAGACGTACAAAAGACCTTGTTTGCGAATACGTCCCCGAAGGGGACGTTTTAGACAGTATAGTTTGTTTTTTTTCTATTTTTGCCGACCATACCAGGGTAAGAATTTTATCTGCTTTGGCTATTTCTGAAATGTGCGTAACGGATTTATCAAGGGTTTTAAATATTAATCAAACTACCGTTTCGCACCAGTTAAGGCTTTTAAAAAATTTGCAAATAGTTAAAAGCGAAAGAAACGGTAAAATAATTTTTTATAGCCTTGTAAACGATTTGGTTAACGACGTAATGTTAAAGGGCGTCGAGTTTTTAGGTTATTAAATTTTGTATTAAAAAAGGGCGTATTCGCCCTTTTTTCTTTAATTTAAATATTGCAAAAATTTATACTTTATGTTATAATAAATATTGGTAAAAAAGAAGGATATTTATGGACGTTATTAAAGAAAAATTAAAATTATTGCCCGAAAAGCCAGGCGTATATATTATGCTTGATAAATATGCAAACGTAATTTACGTTGGCAAGGCAAGAATTTTAAAAAACAGGGTAAGGCAATATTTTCACTCCTCGTTAAAGCCGATAAAGGTTATGCAAATGGTGCAAAATATTTGCGACTTTAATTATATTATAACAGATAGTGAAATTAGCGCCCTTGCTTTAGAAAACACCTTAATTAAAAAGTATAAACCCAAGTATAATATTCTTTTAAAGGACGATAAAACTTATCCTTATATAAAAGCCGATTTAAAGCAAGACTTTCCTAACTTTTTTATAACGAGAAAAATTAAAAAGGACGGAGGAAAATATTTTGGACCTTTTATGGGCGGTATAAGCTGTAAAGATATTTTAGAGATTTTAAGCCTTTCGTACAGCGTAAGGCTTTGCCAAACGGCAATTACTTCAAAGCCCAAAAGGGAGTGCTTAAATTATCATATATGCAGGTGCAAAGCCCCTTGCGCCAACAAAATTTCTAAAGAAGAGTATGCTATTCAAGTAAAAAAAGCGTTGGCGTTTTTAGACGGAGATTATAAGGATGCCGAAAAGCTTTTAAAAGAAAAAATGCTTTCAGCCGCCGAAAACGAAAATTTTGAGCTTGCTTTAGATTATAAAAACAAGCTTGAAATGCTAAATAGGCTAGAATCTAAGCGTATTACTGCGCTTAATAAATATATTGACGCCGACGTTATTGCTTATTGCACTAACGAGCTATATTCTGCGATAAGCGTATTAATTATACGAAAGGGTATAATGCAAGGCGGTGCAAGCTATGCCTTAGACGAAGCGTATATTAACGACGCAGAAGCGTTATCTTCATTTATTACGCAGTACTATGCAAGCCATAAAGCCCCTGCTGAAATTATCGTGCAAGATTTTTGCGAAGCCGATTTACTTAATATTTACTTTAAAGAAAAGGTTGGCAAAAGTGTAGAAATTACTTGTGCAAAGCAAGGCGTAAAGCATAAGCTATTGCAAATGGCAGAGCAAAACGCTAAAGAATATTTAGATAAATCAATAGAAAAAATTAAACATAAAGACGATATGACCGTAAACGCCTGCAAGCGCTTACAAGAAATTTTGTTGCTTAAAAAATACCCCAGAAGGATGGAATGCTACGATATTTCAAATATAAGCGGTGTCGATAAAGTTGGCTCTATGGTCGTATTTATCGACGGCGAAGCCGATAAAAACAGTTATAGGCGTTTTAAAATAAAAACGGTAGAGGGAGCAAACGATTTTGCAAGCTTACAAGAGGTTTTAAAGCGCAGGCTTTTAAAGCTTAACACGGACGAAGAAGAAAAATTCCCCAAGCCTGATTTAATTATAATTGACGGTGGCAAGGGGCAATTATCTGCAGTAAAGCAAATTTTTAACGAATTGGGCGTTAGCGATATCGAGCTTATTTCGCTTGCAAAGGAAGAGGAAGAAATTTTTACACCTTATTTGGACGAAAGCGTAAAAATTTCGCAAAGAGATTACTCTTTAAAAATGTTGCAAAGAATAAGGGATGAAGCGCACAGATTTGCTATAAGCTATTTTAGAAATATACACTCTAAACGAAATTTACAAAGCGTTTTGTGTGAAATTGACGGAATAGGTAAGGTTAAAAGGTTGGCGCTTATAAATAAATTCGGTACGCTTGATAAAATTATGAACGCAAGCGAAAACGATCTTTTAAGTACGCCCGGAATAAGCAAGGCGTTAGCGCAAAAAATTATAACTTATTTTAAGGAAAATTTATGAAAAGAATTAACTGCAAGTTAATAGTAAGCGATTTTGACGGTACGCTTTTAAATACAAAATACACAATTTCACAAACCGTTAAAGACGCCATAAACGAATACGTCTCCGCAGGTGGAATTTTTGCCGTTTGTACGGGTAGGATGTTAAAATCTATTCTTCCTAGGGTAAGAGAGCTGGGCTTAAAAGGCTTCGTTGCAGCTTTGCAGGGTACTGTTATTGCCGATATTGAAACCGGCGAAATTATTAAGTGCGGTGGCTTTAAAAATGAAGAAGCAAAGGAAATTTGCGACGAGTTTTTATTAAACGGTTATAACGTTAACGCATATTGCGAAAACACCCTTTATACTACGATTCCGCAAGACGATAAAAAGCTAAAGCTTTATTTAGACATTACGAGGGTAGAAGCGGAATACGTAACGCATTGCTCTATGGGCGAGTATTTAACTGAAAATAATATTTTATGTCAAAAGATCGGTTGTTTGGTAGACCCTAAAAAAATGCTTGATTTATACGGTAAAATTAAGCAAAGCATAGGTGATAAATACGACGTAAATTATAGCGCTGTAATCTTAATTGAGGTTTCGCCTAAGGGTGACGATAAAGGCGAGGTTTTACGCTTTTTATCAAAAAAATATAAAGTACCTATGGAAAAATGCGTTGCCGTTGGCGATAGCTTAAACGATTTATCAATGATAAAGCAAGCAGGCATAGGTATTGCCGTTGCAAACGCGGCAGAGCCGTTAAAGGCAGAAGCCGATTATATAACCGTATCTAACGACGAAGACGCAATTGCAAAAGTAATAGAAAAGTTCGGGTTTATAAATGAAAACTGAATTGTTAGCACCCGCAGGGGGAGTAGAAAGCGCATACGCTGCAATTAACAACGGAGCCGACGCAATTTATTTAGGGCTTAAAGATTTTTCAGCGCGAAGCAGCGCGCAAAATTTTGAATATGAAGAGCTTTTAAAGCTTTTAGGATACGCTCACTCCGTAGGAGTGAAGGTTTTCGTTGCAATGAATACGCTTGTAAAGCAAAGCGAGGTAGAAGGCTTTTTAAATTCGGCTTGCAAGGTATGGAGCTTGGGCGTTGACGCAATTATAATTCAAGATTTATTTTTAGGGAAATATTTAAAAGAAATTCGCCCCGATATAGTTTTGCACCTTTCTACGCAAGCGGGTACTTGTAACGCTTTTGGGGCAAGGTTAGCAAAAAATTTTGGCTTTGACAGAGTTATTTTAGCAAGGGAAACAAAGCTTTCAGAAATTAAAAAAATTGCTAATATTATCGAAACTGAAGTGTTTATTCAAGGCGCTTTATGCACCTGCTTTTCAGGGCAATGCTACTTTTCGTCCTTCGTTGGCGGAAACAGCGGTAATAGAGGCAAATGTAAACAGCCCTGCCGTAAAAAGTACAGCATAATGCGTAAGGGCTTTGAAGAAAAATCCTACAAGCTTTCATTATCGGATTTATCCGTTGGAGAAAAAATAGAAGATTTAATTAAGGCGGGGGTTTATTCCTTTAAAATAGAAGGAAGACTGCGTCGTCCCGAATACGTTGCAGCGGCAGTTTACCATTACAGAAGCTTACTTGATGGAAAAAACGGTGATTTAAGCGCAGTAAAAAGAACCTTTAATAGGGGAAATTATACCAAAGGCTTGGCTTTTGGGCAGGATAAAAGCTTTATTTCGTCTGCCGTTCAAGGTCATATCGGCGAGTTTGCAGGTAGAATTAAGGTCGTTTCGGGTAAATTTATTTGCGAATCCAACGAAAGGTTTGAAAACGGCGACTGCTTTAAAATTTTGCGTGACGGCAAAGAGGTGGGCGGTGGAGTTTATTACTCACCCTGCAAGGGCGGTTTTATAATTTCCAGTAAGGAAAGGTTAAAAAACGGCGATAAAGCGTTTATAACTACCGATATTTCTTTAAACAAAAAGCTTATTAACACCGAAAACAAGGTTAAGGAAGTGGAAATTAGCGCAGAATTTGAAGTTGGTAAATTGCCCAAGGTTGTAATTTGCGGTGAAGAATACTTTGGGGAAGATGTGCTTTTGCAAGCAAGCTCTCGCCCCTTAACAAAAGACGAGGTTATTAAAAATTTTAATAAAACGGATATTTATCCTTTTAAACCTAAATTTAGCCAAATAAAAATAGTTGGCGATTCGTTTTTAACGGCTTCTTCGTTAAATGCGTTAAGGCGTAAGGTTTATTCGGGTTATTTTAATAAAATTTCCACTCAAGGAAGGGAGGAAAAAGAAATAAATTATATATCGCCTACCATAAAGGCTGTAAACAATAAAAAAACGGCGGTTATATGCCAAAATTTAAACGGCGTTTTAGCCGATATCGGCGTGTTAAAGCCCTTTGATTATAACGCTGATTTTAGCCAAGCGATAAAAGATTTTAGCGGTGAAAAATTTTTATATTTACCTGCGTATTTTACGAGCGAAGAAATAGAAGCGTTAAAGGATAAAATTCAAGATTTCGACGGGCTTTATTGCGAAGGCTATTTTGGCGTTGAGCTTTGCAGAGCTTGGGGCAAAAAGCTTTTTGCGGGCGTTGGCTTTAATATTGCAAATTCGGTGGCGTTAAGCCAAATTAATGCAGATTATATAACTCTTTCTAAAGAGCTATCGTTAAGCGAAATTAAGCCTTTATGCGCCGAAAACGCCTTTTATTTAACTGCCGGCGACTTAAAAATTATGGATTTAATTTACTGCCCCTTTGAAAAGTCTTGCAAAAACTGCGACAAAAAGCAAATTTACGAGCTTTTTGATGAAAATAATAGGTGCTTTTATATAAACAGATATTTAGCAAGCGAGTGTAGATTTGAAGTTTATAACTGCGCAAATTTAATATGCGAAAACGATTTGTGCGGTAAGCTTTTTGATTTTTCTACACAGCAAGATATAAACGGACTTATTTTAAGCGAAAAACAAGCAACGCTTAAAGAAAAATTTACAAAATACACCAAGGGGCATTCCCAAAATACGGTGCTTTAAATGAACGATAAAAGTATTGAAAAGTTAGAACTTAATAAAATTTTAGCTTATTGCGCAGATTACGCAGGCCTTCAAGCTACTAAAAAATTGCTTTTAGAGTGTAAGCCGAGCTGTGATTTGGACGAAGTAAGGGAAAAATTGAATACGACTGAAGAAGCCGATAAGCTTTTATATAAGTACGGCATTGGCAAAATAGAGTGTTTTACCGACGTAACGGACTTGCTTATAAGGGCGTCTAAAAAATCAACGCTAACCTGCGGTGAGCTTTTGGAGGTAAACGCTCTTTTGCGCTCTGCAAGGGTTGCTTATACTTCCGTCGATAAAATAGCTGATGATGAAATAGTTAACTTTAAGGGCTTTGCTAACAAGCTTTATTTTGATAAGTTTTTAGAAGACGATATTCAAAGTAAAATAATTTCCGTTGACAAAGTAAGCGATTTTGCAAGTGATAAGCTGTATTCGATTCGTTCAAGAATTAAGCTTTTAAACGAAAGAATAAGAACTACGCTTTACGATTACGTTACGGGCGAAACCTCTAAATATTTGCAAGATAATATCGTTACGCTTAGAAACGATAGGTACGTAATTCCCGTTAAGGCTGAATATAAAAATAAAGTGCGTGGCTTTGTGCACGACCGTTCGCAATCAGGCTCTACTTTCTTTATTGAGCCTGCATACGTGTTGGAAATGAATAACGAGCTTATTTCGCTTACTATTGACGAAAAGGAAGAGGTTGACCGCATTTTAAAGGAACTCTCTTCACGCGTAGGGCTTTTAAGCGAAAAGCTATGCGCCGATATGGAAGTTTTGGCGGAAATGGAAAGCTATTTTGCGCGCGCAGAATACTGCTTTAATAAAAAATGCACTAAGCCCGAGGTTAATAAAAACGGAAGAATTAACATTATAAAGGGTAGGCATCCCTTAATTGACATGGATAAAGTCGTTCCCGTATCAATTGAGCTTGGCAAAGACTATAATTTTTTGTTGATAAGCGGTGCGAATACCGGTGGTAAAACGGTTACGCTTAAAATGAGTGGATTGTTTTGTCTTATGGCCTGCTGCGGTTTATTTATCCCTGCGGCATCAGGTAGCTCGGTTGCAGTTTTTGACGAAATTTACTGCGATTTAGGTGATAGTCAAAGCATTGAAGAAAATTTATCTACCTTTTCTTCACACATAACTACGATAAAGCATATTTGCGATAAAGTAAATAGCAACAGCTTGGTTTTAATGGATGAGCCCGGCGGTGGAACTAACCCCGACGAAGGCCAGGCGCTTGCAAAGGCAATAGTTGAATATTTACTTTCTAAGGACTGTAAGGGGATTGTTACTACGCACTACTCGTCGCTTAAGGAATACGCTTATTCGGTAAAAGGAATCGAAAACGCAAGTATGGAATTTGATTCTTCCACATTAAAGCCCTTATATAGCATAAAAATAGGTTTACCCGGCGCAAGTAACGCGCTTGCCATTTCGCGAAGATTAGGGCTTAGAGAAGATATTTTAAACAAAGCTTTAAGTTATCTTTCGGAAGGAAGTAGAAATTTTGAAAATATAGTTAGGCGTGCCGAAGATAGCCGTGTTGAAGCAGAAGCAAAATTAAGCGAGGCTATGGCTCTTCAACGCACTTGGCAAAAAAAATTAAACGAAGTAAATGATAAAATTGAAAAGTTAAATAAAGAAAAAGAAAAAATTAGCATAACTGCTAGGGCGGAAGCAAGAAGAATTATTGCTGAAAAAACTAGTAGAGCAGAAGAAATTTTGCAGGAAATTGAAGAAATTTTTAAAAAGGAAGAAATTTCTGAAGCTGAATTAATTAAGGTAAGAACTCTTAAAAATAAGCTTAAAAATACGGCTTACGCCGAAGAGAGCAGGCAAGAAAAGGTTACTGATTATAAACCAGCTAACAAAGATAATATTAAAGAAGGCTTGTTGGTTTTCGTAATTCCTATGCAAAGCTCTGGTAAGGTTTTATCGGTAAATAAAAACAAGGGCGAAGCGGAAATTTTAGTAGGAAGCTTAAAAATGCACCTTGCCTTTAACAAATTAAAAATTATCGGCGAAGAAATAAAGTCAACGCAAAGCAAAGTAAAGGTTGTTAAAAAGGTAACGCCCAACGCCCCCGTATTAGAAATTAATGTTTTAGGTATGACGGTAGAGGAAGCGATATACGAAGTTGATAACTTTATAGACAAAGCGGTTTTAGACAATTTAGAAGAAGTAAAAGTTATTCACGGCGTAGGTACGGGCAAGCTTAAAAACGCAATTGCACAGCACTTAAAGCGCCACAAAAACGTAGAAAGCTTTAGGCTTGGTAAGTACGGCGAAGGGGAAACGGGAGTAACCTTTATAAAGCTTAAATAATAAATTTGCCTTTTGTTTAATAGAATATAATAGTATTTTATTTTAGGGGCAAACTATTGAAAAACGTTTTAATTTCTGTTTTTACTAACTTAATTTTATCCGTTGCAATTTTGTTCGTTGCAATTATTGGTTTTTTTGGGGTGGATACCGTAAAGGTTTCAGGTGTTTCGCAAAATTTATTTTACCGTGGCAACGCTGAAAAAAATTCAGTAAGCTTAATGTTTAACGTGTACGAAAACACGGAAAATGTGCAAAAAATTTTGCAAACCTTGCAAGAATACGGCGCAAAATGCACTTTTTTTATTGGTGGAAGCTGGGCTGACGACAATATTGATTGTGTTAAAAGTATTTTTTCACAAGGGCACGAGGTTGCGAGCCACGGATACTTCCATAAAGACCACTCAAAGATGGATTATAGCAAAAATTTAGAAGAAATTACGCCGAGCGTAAAGCTTTTAAATATGATTTGCAACACGAAAGTAACTCTTTTTGCACCGCCCTCGGGTGCGTTTTGTCAAGAAACTTTAACCTGTTGCGAAGCGATGAATTTAAAGGTTATTATGTGGAGTAGGGACACGATTGATTGGCGTGATAAAGACGCAAATTTAATTTACAGTAGGGCGACCAAGGATTTGCAAGCGGGTGAATTTATTTTAATGCACCCCACCGATTGCACTGTTTCGGCGTTGCCCAAAATTTTAGATTATATAAACAAGGTAGGGTTGCAAGCAAAAACCGTATCGTATAACTTAGGAGAATAAATGGTACATTACAAAAAATTTGATAACGGATTAAGGCTTATCGTTAAGCAAATGCCCGGGCTTTTATCCGTTACTATGGGTATTATAGTTAAAACCGGGGCTAATATTGAAAGTGATAAAGAAGACGGTATTTCACACTTTATCGAGCATATGATGTTTAAAGGCACAAAAAAGCGTACGGCGTTTATGATTTCTGACGAAATGGATAGAATAGGTGCGCAAATGAACGCTTTTACAGGCAAGGACGTTACTTGCTATTATGCAAAGTCAACCACAGCGCACGCAGGCGAAGCGTTTGATATTTTATCCGATTTATTTTTAAACAGTACTTTCCCTGAAGAAGAAATGGCAAGGGAAAAGAAAGTTATCGTTGAAGAAATAAATATGAACGAGGATACTCCGGACGACTTGTGCTTGGATATGCTTAGCAAAGCTTTTTACGGCGAAAAAGGCTACGGTAGAAATATCTTAGGGCCTAGAGAAAACGTTTTAGGTTTTACTAAAAGCTCGGTTGACGAGTATATGAAAGCAAGATACACAGCCGATAATATTGTAATTTCTATGGCGGGCAATATAGATATAAGCTATGCCGAAAAGCTTTGTGAAAAATATTTTAGCTGTTTACCCCAAAGCAAATGCGACGAAAGAAAGGTTGAAATAAATTTATGCGGTAAATCCTTATTTAAAACCAAGGATATCGAGCAAGTGCATATCGGGCTTGCTTATCCTTCGGTTAGCCGTTTCGATAAATATACGGACGCAACCTTAATTTTAAATTCAATTTTGGGGGGCAGTATGTCGTCAAGGCTTTTCCAAAAGGTTAGGGAAGAGCTTGGGCTTGCATACACAGTTTATTCTTATCTTTCTGCTTACGACGAGTGTGGCTCGCTTATCGTTTACGCCGGAGTAAATTCTAAAAACTACCTTAAATCAGTAGAAGCGATTTACGATTGCATTAACGCAGTTAAAAATAAAAATATAAGTGAAGAAGAATTTGTTAGGGGTAAGGAGCAGTTGACTGCGTCGCAGGTTTTTGCCCAAGAAAGCACAAGCTCGCAAATGCTTTTATACGGTAGGGAGCTTATTAACAAAGACTCCGTTTATAACTTTGAAGAAAGAATAAAAAATATTTCTAAAGTCACTTTAAACGACGTTTACGACGCTATCGATTTAAATTTTTCTAATAACGGAAAGGCGGCAGCGTTGGTTGGAAAAACTAACGAGCCATTAAATTTATGAGTCAAATAAAAAAAGGCTTTTTACCTGTTTTTTATAATGATAGCAAGGTTTTAATTTTAGGGAGCTTTCCTTCTGTAAAATCTAGGGAAGTGGAGTTTTATTACGGCAATTTACGCAATAAATTTTGGCGTATTTTGTGCTCGTATTTTAACGAAGAAATCCCACAAACCCTGCAAGGTAAAAAGGAGTTTTTAAAAAATAATAAAATTGCGCTTTGGGATGTTGTAACCGAATGCGAAATTATAGGCTCGCAGGATTCTACTATTAAAAATTATAAGGTTGCCGACCTAAATTTAATTTTGCAAAACTGCTCTATAGAGCTTATAATTTTAAATGGAAATACTGCTTTTAATATTTTTAAAAAGCATTATGCAGATATAAATATTCCTTATATTAAGCTTCCGTCAACCAGTCCGGCAAATTTTAAATGCGACGAAGGAGAATGGGAAAATGCTCTACGACGAGTTTTTAAAAGAGCTTAAAAGCCTTGCTGATGAAGATTATAAAATATTTCATTCAAAGCTTATAAAAAACGATAAAGTAAAAATAATCGGCGTACAAGTTCCAGTTTTGCGTAAGCTTGCAAAAAAATATAATGCTTATTTTGATGAAATATTTTTATTTCCGGACGAATTTTACGAAGTAACCTTTATAAAACTTACAATTTTATCGAGCTTTGAATACGAAAAATTTATTAAATATATTGACGGGGCCGTAAAACTAATTAATAATTGGGCTACTTGCGATTGCTTTAAGGCAAAATGTATTAAAAGCAATAAATTAGAATTTTTGCCCTATATTGAAAAATATTTATCAAGTGGCGAAGAATTTATCGTAAGATACGCTTTAACCACGCTATTAAATTATTATATTGAAAAAAATTTTTTAAAATTCGTTTTAAAAAGCGTTGAAAAATGTGATAAATCCAAGTATTATATACATATGGCTTGTGCTTGGCTTGTTGCTGAAATTTTGGTAAAATATTATAATGATGGCGTAGAATTTTTAAAGCACAAAAAATTAGATAAAAAAACTCATAACAAAGCAATACAAAAAGCGGTAGAAAGCTTTAGGCTTTTACCGGAACAAAAAACTTATTTAAAAACTTTAAAGGTGTAACTAAATTTATGGAAATTTTACAACAGCTTATCTCTGAATTCAATCTCCGTCCCGACCACGCAGAAAACGTGATTAACTTACTTGAAGAAGGTAACACAATTCCCTTTATTGCGCGTTACAGAAAGGAAATGACGGGCGCTATCGACGACCAGGTTTTGCGTGATTTTAACGATAGATATGAATACTTAAAAAACCTTGAAAAAAGAAAGGAAGAGGTTAGAAAAGCAATTACCGAACAAGGTAAAATGACGGACGAGATAGAAGCGAACATAGTTGCTTGTACTACGATGACGGAAATTGAGGACGTTTATCGCCCCTTTAAGCAAAAGAAGAAGACTAGGGCATCCGTTGCTATTGCAAAGGGCTTGCAGCCCCTTGCGGACTTTATTTTATTACAAGAGGGAGACCCTTATAAAGAAGCTGAAAAATACCTTGACCTTGAAAAGGGCGTAGAAAGTGTAGAAGATGCTATTAAGGGTGCAAAAGACGTAATTGCTGAAATAGTATCCGATAACGCCGACCTTAGAAAGAAGCTTCGTACCTTGTATGAAAATCACGGCGAAATTCAGGTTAAACTCGTTGAAGACGACGAAAAGGGCACTTATGGGATGTATGCTGACTATTCCGAGCTTATCCCTGAAATTAAAAACCACAGAATTCTTGCCGTAAACCGTGGCGAAAAAGAAGGATGCTTAAAGGTTAAAATTTATTTTAATCCCGATATGGCAAAGCGCGTTTGCGCAACGAAATTCTTAAAGAGCAAGGGTGATTGCGCAAAGCTTATTACCGAAGCGGCAGAAGACGGCTACGAAAGATTAATTGCACCCTCTATCGAAAGAGAAGTAAGGGCAATTCTTACCGAAAGGGCAGGCGAACAGGCTATTAAGATGTTTGAAGTTAATCTTCGCCCTCTTTTATTGCAACCCCCCGTTAAAGGTAAGGTAACTCTTGGGTTAGACCCCGGTTATAGAACCGGCTGTAAGGTAGCGGTAGTTGACGATACGGGTAAGGTTTTAGATACTTCCGTAATTTATCCCGTTCCTCCCCATAATAAAATAGAAGAAGCAAAGCGCATCATTAAATATTTAATTAAAAGATGCAAGGTTGACGTTATTTCTATCGGCAACGGCACGGCAAGCAAAGAAACGGAAATTTTTGTTGCAGAGCTTTTAAAGGAAATTGACGAGGATGTAAGCTACGCAGTTGTAAACGAGGCTGGCGCGAGCGTTTATTCGGCAAGTCCTTTGGCTGTAGAAGAATTCCCCGATTACGACTTAACTTTAAGATCTGCGATTTCTATTGCAAGAAGACTGCAAGATCCTTTAGCAGAGCTTATTAAAATCGATCCTAAATCAATCGGCGTTGGTCAGTATCAACACGATATGGATAAAAAACGCCTTGACTCTGCATTAGGCGGAGTTTTAGAAGATTGCGTAAATAGCGTAGGCGTAGACCTTAACACCGCTTCCGTTTCACTTTTAAAATTCGTAGCCGGCTTAAATGCAGGTATTGCAAAAAATATAGTTGCGTATAGGGAAGAAAACGGTAAATTTACTTCACGCTCACAGCTTTTAAAGGTTTCTAAATTAGGTGCTAAAGCTTACGAGCAATGCGCAGGCTTCTTGCGTATTCCCGGCGGTAAAAATATTTTAGACAACACCGCCGTTCACCCCGAATCGTACAAAAAAGCGCAAAAGCTCTTAAGCCTTTTTGGATATACCGATAAAGACGTAAAAGAAGGTAAAATTTTAGACCTTGCTAAAAAGGTTAAAGAATTTGGCGAAGATAAGGCGGCTGAATATTGCGAGCTTGACAAAGCTACTATGAAAGATATTATTGCTGAATTAATTAAACCCGGTAGAGATATTCGTGATAGCTTACCTGCACCTAAGCTTCGCCGTGATTTGATGGGCATAGAAGATTTAGCTGTCGGTATGGAAGTTGAAGGTACTGTAAGAAACGTTATCGACTTCGGCGCGTTTATTGATATCGGCGTTCATCAAGACGGTTTAGTTCACATTTCTGAAATTACGGATAGATACATAAAGCATCCTTCCGAGGTATTAAAGGTAGGTCAGCAGGTAAAAGCCGTAGTTATTAATTTGGACGTTAAAAAGCAAAGAATAGGTCTTTCTTTAAAGCAAGTTAAAAAGAAAGCAAATTAAACCTTGACAATAATCGCCATTTATGGTAAAATTGTAGTATAAAAATTGATTTTAACGGAGGAATATAATAATGTTAGAACAAATTGCAAAAACTCTTTCTGAACAACTCGGTATTGCTGAATCTAAAGTAACGCTCGAAAGCGATATTATTAAGGATTTAGGCGCTGACTCTTTAGACGTCGTTGAACTTTTAATGACCTTAGAAGACAACACGGGTAAAACCATCCCCGAAGATAAGGTTGGCGAAATTAAAACCGTAGGCGACTTAATTAATGTTTTAGAATCTATTTAATTTTATATAATTTAGTTATTACTGCCCGCAGAATTTTTTGCGGGCAGTTTGTTATATATAAGAATACCCCGCGTTTAACGCAGGGTATTCTTTATATAATTTATACAATTATATTAATTAAGCGTTTGGGAACGATGATAAACTTTTTGATTTGCTTACCTTCAATAAGGGGAGCAATTTCGGCATTTGCTTTTACCATAGCTTCGATTTCAGCGTTAGTCATCGTAAGGGGAATATTAATCTTCGCTTTAATTTTACTGTTAATTTGTACTGCGTATTCAAAGGTATCGTCAACGCATTTAGAAGCGTCAAATTCGGGCCATTTTTCATACGCGATAGTATTTTCGTGTTTGAATACGATAGACCAAATTTCTTCGGTTAAGAAGGGAATTACGGGGTTTAAAAGCTTAATTAATCCTTCAGCGTATTCAGTAGGGAATTTTCTGCCTTCGGCAACTTCTTTATATATAGCGTTAACAAAAATCATCATTTGCGAAATTGCGGTGTTGATTTTCATAGCCATATAGTCGTCGCTAACCTTTTGTATGGTTTGATGATAAATCTTTTCAAGATTTTTATTTTCTACGGGTGCGATTGCATCCGTTTCAAAATATAATCTATGAATTCTATCAATAAACTTTTTAACGCCTTCAATGTTAGAAGTGTTCCAAGGCTTTGTATCAGCAACGGGGCCCATAAACATTTCATACATTCTTAAAACGTCTGCGCCGTAATCACGAACGATATCATTAGGGTTAATTACGTTGCCCAAAGACTTGCTCATTTTATTTCCGTCTTCGCCCAAAATCATACCTTGGTGGAAAAGCTTTTTAAAAGGTTCTTTATAGGGAACGAAGCCTTTATCAAAGAGGAAATTATTCCAGAAACGCGAGTAAAGAAGGTGACCTACAAGGTGCTCCGTACCGCCTAAATAGAAGTCAACGGGCATCCAATGCTTTAAAAGCTCGTAATTAGCAAATTCCTTGTCGTTATTAGGGTCGCAATAGCGGAGGAAGTACCACGAAGAGCCAGCCGAGCCGGGCATAGTAGTAGTTTCGCGCTTGCCTTTTACGCCGTTATAGTTTACGTTTACCCATTCCTTAGCGTTTTCTAAGGGAGCGTTACCGCCGTGAGCCTTATAGTCGTCCATTTCGGGTAAAATTAAGGGTAATTCACTATCGTCCAAAATTGCAACTTCGCCGTTTTCTAAATGAATAATAGGCAAAGGCTCGCCCCAATAGCGCTGTCTTGCAAAAATCCATTCGCGAAGCTTATAGGTTACGGTTTTTTTGCCACAGTTATTATCTACTAACCATTGGCACATTTTATCAATAGCGTCTTGCTTGTTTAAGCCGTTTAAAAAGTCTGAATTTATATGCAAGCCGTCTTGAGTCCAAGCTTCCTTTTCAATATCGCCACCTTCTAAAACTTGAATAATGGGGATATTGAATTTTTTAGCAAATTCATAGTCACGGGTATCGTGGGCGGGAACAGCCATAATTGCGCCCGTGCCGTAAGAGGTTAAAACGTAATCAGAAATCCAAACGGGGATTTTATTGCCGTTAGCGGGGTTTATGGCGTATGCACCGGTAAAAGCACCCGTCTTTTCTTTATTAAGTTCCGTTCTTTCCAATTCCGATTTGCTAGCACACGCCTTTTTGTAAGCTTCAACCTCGTCCTTTTGTTCGGGTGTTGTAATTTTATCTACTAAAGAGTGTTCGGGTGCTAAAACGCAGTAGGTTGCGCCAAAAAGAGTATCTGCACGGGTAGTAAATACGGTGAATTTTTCGTTACATCCGTCTACCTTAAAGTCAACGTTTGCACCAACCGATTTACCGATCCAGTTGCGTTGTGTAGCCTTGGATGATTCGGGCCAATCAATTTCATCAAGACCTTCTAAAAGGCGTTCAGCATACTTATTGATGTCGATAACCCATTGCTTCATATTTTTACGAACTACGGGGAAGCCGCCGCGTTCGCTTTTACCGTCTATAATCTCGTCGTTTGCAAGAACGGTTCCAAGCTCTTCGCACCAGTTAACGGGGGTTTCTACGTAGCGTGCAAGGCCTTCCTTGCAAAGCTGTTTAAAAATCCATTGAGTCCACTTATAATATGAAGGATCACAGGTTGATATCGTTTGCGACCAATCGTATGAAAGACCTATCATTTTAAGCTGGTCGGTAAAGGTATTAATATTTTTTTGGGTAAAATCACCGGGGTGATTGCCGGTTTGAATTGCAAACTGTTCGGCAGGCAAGCCAAAGCTATCAAAGCCGATGGGGTGCAAAACGTTAAAGCCTTGCATCCTTTTCATTCTGGCAACGATATCGGTTGCAGTATAACCTTCGGGGTGGCCTACGTGTAATCCTGCGCCTGAAGGATAGGGAAACATATCTAAAATATAGTATTTAGGTTTAGAAAAATCGTGTAAATCAGTATGGAAGGTTGCATTGTCATCCCAGTACTTTATCCACTTTTTTTCCACTTCGTTAAAATTAGTATAAGCCATAATTTCCTCTTAATTAGCTTTGCAAGCAAAACTAAATTTTTATTACCAATTCATTATACATCAATATCAAAGAATTGGCAAATAATTTTTTAAAATATTTACCTTTTATGTCTTGACAAAATTACGAATTTGTACTAATATTATTTTACTGAATAAAGACAAGTACCGCCAAAAGTTTTTTAGAGAGTGCATCCTAGGCTGAAAGATGCGTAAACCGTAGGGTAACGGGAAACCACTTTTTAAATTTCAGTATTTTATAAAAGCGGCCAATCCGGCAATTAAGGTGGAACCGCGCAAAATGTGATTTTGCGTCCTTAAACTTTTACTTTCGTATCAGTTTAAGGGCTTTTCTTTTTATAATAAACTAAGGGGTATTTTTATGAACGTTTTATTAAAAAACGGCGACGTTTTATCACTTGAAGACGGCGCAAATTGTTTAGATGCAGCTCTTAAAATTAGCGAAGGCTTGGCAAGGGCTGCCGTTGCTGCTAAAATTAACGGCAAAATTGTTGATTTAAAGGTAACGCTTAACGAAAACGACACTCTTGAAATAGTTACTTTAAAGGATAAAGAGGGTTTAGAGGTTTATCGCCATACTTGCGCTCACGTTTTAGCGCAAGCAGTTAAAACTATTTATCCTACTTGTAAGCTTGCCATTGGTCCCGTTGTAGAAAACGGCTTTTACTACGATGTGGATTTCAACACGCCTATTTCCCAAGAAGATTTTGAAAAAATCGAAACAGAAATGAAAAAGATTATTAAGGCTAACGCTCCTATCGAGCGCTTTGAGCTTCCCCGCAACGAAGCGTTAGAGCTTATGGTTAACTACGACGAAAAATATAAGGTAGAGCTCATTAACGATTTACCTGAAGATGCGGTAATTTCCTTCTATAAGCAAGGTTCATTTACCGACCTTTGCCGTGGTCCTCATTTGCCTTCTACCGGTAAAATTAAGGCGTTTAAGCTTACTTCTTTGACGGGCGCATACTGGAGAGGTAACGAAAAAAATAAAATGCTTACCAGAATTTACGGTACGGCGTTTGAAAAGAAGGCTCAGCTTGAAGAATATCTTATAGCAGTAGAAGAAGCTAAAAAGCGCGACCATAATAAGTTGGGTAGAGAGCTTGGTATTTTTATGTCGAGCGACGTTGTTGGTCAGGGTTTGCCTATTTTAATGCCTAAAGGTGCTAAAATGATGCAAATTTTATCCCGCTTTGTAGAAGACGAAGAAGAAAAGCGTGGATTTATGATTACCAAAACGCCTTATATGGCAAAGAGCGATTTATATAAAATTTCAGGACATTGGGATCATTATAGGGATAAAATGTTCATTTTGGGTGAAATTGACGAAAGCGGTGAATCACCTACAGGAGAAGAAGTCGTTGCTTTACGCCCTATGACCTGCCCTTTCCAATATCAAATTTATAAAAACGGCTTAAAATCTTACCGCGATTTACCTTGCAGATATTCCGAAACGGCAACTCTTTTCCGTAAAGAAGCGTCGGGTGAAATGCACGGCCTTATTCGCGTACGCCAATTTACTTTATCCGACGGTCATATCGTATGTACCAAAGAACAGGTAGCTGACGAATTTAAGCGTTGCCTTGATTTATCGTATTATATTTTAGATTGCCTTGGTATGCGTCAAGACGTATCGTTCCGTTTTTCAAAGCGCGGTAAGTCTAAGTCTGATAAGTATATTGATAACGATGAAGCTTGGAATAATACCGAAGCAATGATGAAGGTGATTTTAGACGATTTAAAGATTGACTACGTTGAAGCTGACGACGAAGCGGCTTTCTACGGACCTAAGCTCGACGTGCAAATTAAAAACGTTTATGGCAAGGAAGATACTTTAATTACTATTCAAATTGACTTCGCTGCAGGCGAAAGCTTTGAAATGAATTATATCGACGCTGACGGCGTTAAAAAGACGCCTTACGTTATTCACAGAAGCTCTATTGGCTGCTACGAAAGAACGCTCGCTTTCCTAATCGAAAAATATGCCGGAGCATTCCCCTTATGGATGAGCCCTACGCAAGTTAAAATTCTTCCCATTACCGACAGAACGCTTAACTACGCTAAATCAGTTGCCGAAAAGCTTTCAATGCAAGGAATACGCGTTGAAGTTGATTCCAGAAACGAAAAAATCGGCTATAAGATAAGAGAAGCAAAAATGGAAAAAACGCCTTACGTATTAGTTGTTGGCGATAAGGAAGCAGAAGAGGGAACTGTTAACGTAAATAAGCGTGGCGTAGAAGAAAAATCTACCGTTTTATGCGAAGAATTTATCGCAAAAGTGATAGAAGAAAATATTAATAAGATTATTTTTTAAAAATAACCGAAAACCTTATAAAATTAGTTGACATTATTTTAAAAAAAGGTTATTATTGTACGGTAAAGCAAAGGTTACCCCTTTCGCCGTACGATAGTGGTTGTTCGGCAAAATAATTATAAACGTTTTTATTCCGTTTAGGGTTATTATATCGGGTTGCTTTTGCGCAACCCGATTTTTTTTACGGGAATTTTTTGTGAGGTATATTATTATTAAAGACTTATATTCTGTTAACGAAGCAATTCGCGATAAAGAAGTTAGAGTTATTGGTAACGATGGAGCTATGCTTGGAATTATGAGTGCAGCTCAAGCACAACAGTTTGCTGACGAAGCTGAACTCGACCTTGTTAAAATTTCCCCCAACGCAACGCCTCCCGTATGCAAAATTATGGATTATTCCAAATTTAAGTACGAACAGGCTAAAAAGGAAAAGGAAAATAGAAAAAACCAAACCGTTGTTGAAGTTAAAGAAATTAGACTTTCTATGACTATTGACGTTGGTGATATTGCCGTAAAAACCAAGCAATGCTTAAAGTTTTTAGAATCTGGCAATAAGGTTAAGGTTTCCATCCGTATGAAGGGCCGTGAAAACGCTCGTTCATATCAAGGCGTTAAGGTTATGCAAGATTTTTACGAAGGTCTTGAAGGAAAAGCAAATCTCGACAAAAAGCCCGCAACTGAAGGCAGAAATATTATTATGATGCTTTCACCTGTAAAAAATTAATATAAAAAACACAGATAAAACTGTTTTTATAACAAAAATAATGGAGGATTTTATATATGCCTAAGCAGAAATCACACAGCGGTACTAAAAAACGCTTCTGGCTTACAGCTACCGGTAAGGTAAAAGCACCTCACGGCGGCAAAAACCACAAAGCAGAAACCAAGAACAGAAAGAGAAAGAGAAATTTGCGTCAGAACACTATCGTTTCTTCCGCACGCGAATCAGTCGTAAAATCGATGATTCCTTACAAAGCTTAATAGGAGGACAAGCAAATGCGTATTAAAAGAACAGTTAACGCTTTAAAGAAGCGTAGAAAGATATTCCGCCTTTCTAAAGGCTACTTCGGTAACAAATCTAAATCCTACAGAATAGCTCGCGAAGCTGTTATGAAGTCTTTAAACTATGCTTACGTTGGTAGAAAGTTAAGAAAACGTGATTTACGTTCTCTTTGGATTACCCGTATCAATGCAGCTGCAAGACTTAACGGTCTTTCCTATTCTAAATTAATGCACGGCTTAAAGGCTGCAGGCATTAATCTTAACAGAAAGGTTTTAGCTGAACTTGCAGTTAGCGACGCTGCTGCGTTCACCGCTTTAGCAGAAAAGGCAAAGGCAGCTTTATAATCAATTTTAAGCCTTTTTTTAAAGGCTTAATTTTTTATGTTAAAACATGGTAATAACTTCTAAAGCTAATCCGTTGATTAAAAAAATTTCATCACTATACGACAAAAAGTATAGAAGACTTTACGGCTTATATATCGTCGACGGAATAAAACCCGTTGCCGAATGTATTGCCGCTGGTTGCGAAGTGGAAACTATTATTTGCTCCGAAAGCTTTTTAAAAAGGTTTGGAAATGTTTATATAGATGCATCGATTGTTTCCGACAGCGTATTTTCTTCTATATCTGATGAAAAAACTCCACAAGGGGTTATGGCGTTAGTTAAAATTCAACAAAATAAGATGGTTAAGCCAACTTTTAACTGTTTGTTGTTGGATGGTTTGCAAGATCCCGGCAATATGGGAACGATTATTCGTACTGCAAACGCTGCCGGCTATAAGGAAATTTATTTAATCGACTGTGTTGACCCTTATTCACCTAAATCTGTAAGAGCAAGCATGAGCGGTGTGTTTTTTACAAAGATTTACACAGGTAATAAGCAAGACGTTTTATCTGCTTTACAGGGCGTTCCTCTTATATCGGCAGATATGGACGGCGAGGATATTTTTCAATTCACGCCCCCTGAAAAATTTTGCTTATGTATAGGCAACGAGGGTAATGGAATAAGCGAAGAAGTAAAAAATCTATCAAGTTATACTGTTAAAATTCCTATGGAAAAAACTTGCGAAAGTTTAAATGCAGGCGTTTCTGCAGGAATTGCCATGTATGTTATTAAAAGCAAACAATTAAATTTAAAATAAGAGGTGTAAAAATGTCAGGACATTCAAAATGGCATAATATACAAGCTAAAAAGGGTAAAACCGACGCTGCTAGAGCTGCTGTGTTTACAAAAATCGGCAGAGAACTTGCAGTAGCTGCAAAGGGAAACCCTAATCCCGATACAAACAGCAAGCTTGCCGACGTTATTGCAAAGGCAAAAGCTGCAAATATGCCCAACGCAAATATTCAGCGTTCTATCGATAAAGCAGCAGGCGTTTTGGGTGATAAGGATTTTAAAGAATTAACCTACGAAGGCTACGGTGTAGCAGGTTCTGCAGTAATTGTTAAAACCCTTACGGATAACGTTAACAGAACTGCAGGCGACGTTCGTGCGGCAATGTCTAAATGTGGCGGACAAATGGGTAACGCAGGTTGCGTTTCTTATATGTTCGACAATAAGGGCGTTATCGTTATTGAAAGAACCGTTGCTTTAGACGAAGATACTATGATGGAATACTGCTTGGAAGCTGAAGCGGAAGATTACACCGTTGAAGACGACGTTTACGAAGTATTTACTACTCCCGAAGGCTTCTCTGCTGCAAGAAAGTATTTTGAAGGTAAGGGCGTAAGCTTTTTAGAAGCCGAAATTAAAATGGTTCCTCAAAACTATATCACTCTTGATAGCGAAAAGTATGCTATGTTTGCTAAAATGATTGATAAGCTTGAAGAGCTTGACGACGTTCAAACCGTTTATCATAACGTTGAAATCCCCGACGAAGAATAATTGTTTATCAATAAATAAAAAGCCAACCTTTTGGGTTGGCTTTTTTAGTATTTTAATAATATATGCACTTGCAAAAAATTGAGTTTTGCGTGTAAAAGTATATATAATTTTATAAATGTTTGCCTAAAAACACGCTATTTGGGACAAGGTATTGCAATTTTTTTCATCTTGTAGTATAATATTATCATAAGATAATATTTGCTAAAAAGATCCTTCGCTTCGCTCAAGGATGACGGGGCGGCGGCGCGCTTTAAATAAGTGCAAAAGAAAGGTGGAAATGTAAGCGAAAAATCCAAGGGGGATTTTAGGAAATATATGAAAAATATGAAAGAAAATAAGAGTAGAAAATTTAAGATTTTGGCGAGTGTTTTGGGCATAGTTGTGGGTGTAAGCGCAATTTTTGCGCCTGCGTGTGCGACAAAAAGCGTGGATGATACGTACATAAACGATAATGGCGAGCTCATTATTGTTTACACCGACGGAACGCAAAAAAACCTGGGCGTCGTTAAAGGCGAAGACGGCAAGGATGGCGCAAACGGCTTGGACGGAAAAGACGGTATTGACGGCATAGACGGCGTTGACGGAAAGGACGGAATTGACGGCGTAAACGGCACCGACGGCAAGGACGGAATCGACGGCATAAACGGCAAAGATTTTATTGTCTGTGCCCACGAATACGGCAGTTGGCAAACGGAAATAAAAGCGACTTGCTCGTCTATCGGCTACGATACACGCTCCTGCGCCCTTTGCGGAGATTTAGACTACCGCTTTAACGAAGCCGGCTACCATAATTACGACCTACAAAACGCAGTTTCAGTAATGGGTGACTGCGTAGAACGGTGGGTAAACGCAAGCTGTAAAACTTGTGGCGACACTACTTTAAAAAAGGTCAATAACCATCACTTTTACGACGAAAACGGTGTTTGCACCGAGTGTGAATTTCAAGCTGACGTAATAGTAGAAACTAATTTAGAAGCCGTTTGTCCTTTGGAGGGCGTTTTATCTTCAGTTGGGATTTCCTTTTACTATCCAAGTAAAGTTGATAGGGAAACGTATCTTGACGAGTTTGGCAACGAATATACGTTATTCTATAGTTATATGCAAAGCAGTAACGCCTACCAAATAATTGGCGTTGACGGCGAGCCTGTTTCGGTACGCTTACACGAATCACACAACGGTTTGCCTATTATTCAAATGTATGGTAAATATGCTATGGGGTATAACCCTTATTAAATATGGAGCATTTAACCATATAACTTCGTTAAAAAACATTAAATTACCAAGCACACTTAACTATATAAGTGAGTATTCTTTTAATGGTTGCACTTCATTAACGGAAATAATTATTCCTGAAGGCGTTACTGAAATTGGTAGCTCTGCTTTTGAAAATTGCACTTCGCTGACGAAAATAACCATTCCTGAGGGAGTGACTTCTATCGAAGATTATACTTTCCGAGGTTGCACTTCGTTAGTAGAAATAAATATTCCTAAAAGCGTAAGTTCTATTGCTTACAGTGCTTTTGAAAATTGCACCTCGTTAGCGGAAATAACCATATCAGAAAATGTTACGTATATAGGGTCAGAAGCGTTTTTAAATACGGCATATGTTAATAATTATAGCGAAGACGTTGTTTATTTAGGTAATTATTGTATCGGCTACAAAAACGAGCCGACAACCGTTACAATTAAAGAAGGTACTAAGTATTTAAACAACTCTGCTTTTTATAATTGTAAGTCACTTACAAAAATAACTATTCCAGAAAGCGTAACTTCTATTGGTACTTCTGCTTTTTATGGTTGCACTTCCTTAACCGAAATAACCATACATGAAAGCGTTACGTCTATTGGAAGCTCTGCTTTTTATGGCTGCACTTCGTTAGTGGAAATAATTATTCCCGAAAGCGTTACGTCTATTGGAAGCTCTGCTTTTTATGGCTGCACTTCGTTAGTGGAAATAATTATTCCCGAAAGCGTTACGTCTATTGGAAGCTCTACTTTTAACGGTTGCACTTCCTTAACCGAAATAACCATTCCTGAGGGAGTGACTTCTATCGAAGATTATACTTTCCTAGGTTGCACTTCCTTAACCGAAATAACCATACCCGAAGGCGTTACCTTTATTAGAACCTCTGCTTTTAGCGGTTGCTCATCACTTATGAAAATAATTCTTCCTGAAGGTGTTACTGTGATTGGCGAGAATGCTTTTAGAGGTTGCACTTCCTTAACCGAAATAACCATTCCTGAGGGAGTGACTTCTATCGAAGATTATACTTTCCTAGATTGCACTTCCTTAACCGAAATAACCATACCAGAAAGTGTTACTTCTATAGGTAATTCTGCTTTTTATGGTTGCACTTCCTTAACCGAAATAACCATACCTGAAAGCGTTACGTCTATTGGAAGCTCTGCTTTTAGCGGTTGTACCTCGCTAACAAAAATAACTATTCCAGAAAGTGTTACCTCTATTGGAAGCTCTGCTTTTAGCGGTTGTACCTCGCTAACAAAAATAACCATACCTGAAAGCGTTACCTCTATTGGAAGCTTTGCTTTTAGCGGTTGCACTTCCTTAACCGAAATAACCATACCTGAAAGCGTTACCTCTATTGGAAGCTTTGCTTTTAGCGGTTGCTCATCACTTATGAAAATAATTATTCCAGAAAGCGTTACCTTTATTGGAAGCAATGCTTTTTATGGTTGCACTTCCTTAACCGAAATAACCATACCTGAAAGCGTTACCTCTATTGGAAGCTCTGCTTTTAACGGTTGCACTTCCTTAACCGAAATAACCATTCCTGAGGGAGTGACTTCTATCGAAGATTATACTTTCCTAGGTTGCACTTCGCTAGAGCAAATAAAGGTGCATATAGGAAATACGAAAATTTATGAACAATTGACAGAAGAATACCCCGATATTGAAATAGTTTATTATGATTAAACTAATAGAACAAGGGTACGGCTTTTGCCGTACCCTTGTTCTTTTTAATTACTGATAGATGGATTTAACTTTTCGTTTATTTTATCATAATAACAAAGAATCACCTCTTTTAGTTCAGGGTTTTCAAGTTCAGTAAAAGGGTGAACTTTATTTTTTAAACTAAAGTCGTTATGACCAATTTCATAAAAATAGTATAAAACGCAATTATCATTGTTTGATGAACTAAAACAACCACTATTATTACCAAGATCCTCCAAAGTTTTTTGGGAATCAGTTTGCGAATTATATAAATCAAGCGCAGGCTTAATAGGCACGAGTCCGTCGCCATCTTCACCCGTTGCAGAAATTATCCCCTTTCCATATGCAAGAATTGTGTAAGGTAACGTAGATTTGTCTTGTAGCCCTTGAGCAACGCAATAAGGCGAAGCGTCTACCAAAGCTGATAAGCCGACGCCGTTTGCTGTGTTGGGATTTATACCTGCCATAGCGCAAATGAAATTATCCGTAAATAAAGCGTTATTAGAAGTTGCAAATTGAATAGGGCCGGCTTCGTAGATTACGAGCTGAACAGGCGATAACGTAAAATATTGTTCCGTATCGCTGTCAGGATCGATAACAGTTGTTCCTTCAGCAGACATATACGCATACAAAAGTGCTAAATGCCCACCTGCACTATGTCCCATTAATGCTATTTTGTTAGTTTTTACGTTGCAAAAAATTGAGTTTTGCGTGTAAAAGTATATATAATTTTATAAATGTTTGCCTAAAAACACGCTATTTGGGACAGGGTATTGCAATTTTTTTCAACTTGTAGTATAATATTATCATAAGATAATATTCGCTAAAAAGATCCTTCGCTTCGCTCAAGGATGACGGGGCGACGGCGCGCTGTAAATAAGCGCAAAAGCAAGGTAGAAATGTAAGCAAAAAATCCAAGGGGGATTTTAGGAAATATATGAAAAATATGAAAAATATGAAAGAAAAAAAGAGTAAAAAATTTAAGATTTTGGCGAGTGTTTTGGGCATAGTTGTGGGTGTAAGCGCAATTTTTGCGCCTGCGTGTGCGACAAAAAGCGTGGATGATACTTACATAAACGATAATGGCGAGCTCATTGTTGTTTACACCGACGGAACGCAAAAAAACCTTGGCGTCGTTAAAGGCGAAGACGGCAAGGATGGCGCAAACGGCTTGGACGGAAAAGACGGAATCGACGGCGTAGATGGCGTTGACGGTAAGGACGGAATTGACGGCGTAAACGGCTTGGACGGTAAGGACGGAATTGATGGCATAAACGGTAAAGATTTAACCGCTTGCACTCACGAATACGGCAGTTGGCAGACGGAAATAGAAGCGACTTGCACGTCCATTGGCTACGATACGCGCACCTGCGCCCTTTGCGGAGATATAGACTACCGCTTCAACGAAGCCGGCGCGCATAATTACGATATGCAAAAAGCCGTTTCGGTAATGGGCGATTGCAAGGAGAGTTGGGCGAATGTAAGCTGTAAAAATTGTGGTGATACTACTTTAAAAAAGGTTAGCAATTTCCACTTTTACGACGAAAACGGCGTTTGCACCGAGTGTGAATTTCAAGCTGACGTAATAGTAGAAACTAATTTA